>JBJMLW010000178.1:0-4531 GCA_045805105.1 Flavisolibacter sp.
AGGATCCTTAGCTCAGACGGTTAGAGCATCTGACTCATAATCAGAGGGTCGCTGGTTCGATCCCAGCAGGATCCACTTTTAGTAAGCTTAATAATAGCACAACTGGTCACCTCCTTCAGTTGATGTTACCCATTTATCCGACAACTTTTTTAATGATTTATTTCAAAACGAAATATTCTGTAGACCGTAGATTGTGGACTTCCCTTCTTAACCTTTCCTTAACCCAATCAAAAATACATTTGCTTCCTTCAACTCCCATTATGAGAAGATTCGTTGTTACTGCACTGGCTTTATGTTTTGTAACTCTTTCGTTTGCCCAAACTGATTCCACTTTACATACACCGACCATAAATACACCCGCTCCGAAAAAAAATATTCCTGCCGGACAAGGGCGTTCAAATGATCATTTTATGATCCAGATGGGCTACCTCAGCTGGACAAATAAGCCGGATTCAATCAATACAAATGGCTTCCCGCGAACATTCAATATGTATGTGATGCTCGATTTTCCATTTAAAACCGATCCCCACTGGAGTGTGGCAATCGGCCCCGGCATTGCTTCTGACAATATGTATTTCGAAGAAACTTATGTTGGCATAAAGGATAAAACAAGTACCCTTCAATTCCATGATCTTTCTGATACAAGCCATTTTAAAAAATACAAACTGGCTACCGCTTATCTTGAAGCTCCCATAGAATTACGCTATCGCACAAACCCGGGCGATGACAGGAGAAGTGCCAAGTTTGCCCTCGGAGCCAAGATTGGAACACTTCTTAGTGCTCATGTAAAGGGCAAGGATTACCAGGATAAAAACGGAAATACCATCCTGGATTATATCCAGAAAGAAAAAAACAAAGACTTTTTCAACAAGAACCGTTTTTCATTATCAGCAAGGGCGGGTTATGGCCATTTTACTCTTTTTGCTAACTATTCAATTACACCCCTGTTTAAAGAAGGCCTCGGCCCTAATATCAGACCACTCAGTTTTGGTCTGACACTCAGCGGACTTTAATATATTGCACAAAACTTGTAGTAACGGTCCCCCTCGGGTGGACCGTTTTTTAATGTGGACCTTTAACCGGTAATCTTCAAACAAACAATAACTCATGCGGAAAGTCAAAACAGAAAGGACGCTATTGAGTCATCTAGAATATTCGAATAGAATGGGACCAAATAATTTTATGTATGCTTGACAAAAAAAACAGGATCAATAACGAAGAAAGGGCGGTACTTGTAGGTGTTGTGCAGAAAGATCAGACCGAACACGAAGTACAGGATTATCTCTCTGAACTGGCTTTCCTGGCAGAGACAGCAGGTGCTATAGCTGTAAAAAAATTTATTCAGAAGATGGCTCACCCCGACAGCAGAACTTTTGTGGGTAAAGGAAAACTTGAGGAAATAAAAAATTATTGCGAAGGCAGGGATATCAATCTTTTAATTTTCGACGACGAGCTGAGTGGTGCACAGATCATGAATATAGAAAAAGCGGTGGATGTGAAAACGATAGACCGGTCGGATCTTATCCTTGATATTTTTGCCCGTCGCGCCAAAACAGCACAGGCAAAAGCGCAGGTTGAATTGGCACAGTATCAATACATCCTCCCAAGGCTTCGTGGTATGTGGAAACACCTTGAAAGACTTGGAGGTGGTATCGGTACAAGAGGCCCCGGTGAAACGGAAATTGAAACAGACCGTCGTATAGTTCGTGACAAGATTTCCTTACTGCGTAAAAAACTTTCCGTAATAGACAAACAGGCATTCACTCAAAGAAAAGAACGAGGCGAATTTATTCGTGTTGCCCTTGTAGGTTATACAAATGTTGGAAAAAGCACCATCATGAATCTTTTAAGCAAAAGTGATGTGCTTGCTGAAAATAAACTATTTGCCACCCTCGATACAACCACAAGAAAAATCGTTTATGAAACCACGCCGTTTTTATTAAGTGATACGGTTGGGTTTATCCGGAAGCTTCCCCACCACCTGGTAGAAAGTTTTAAAAGTACTCTTGATGAAGTCCGGGAAGCAGACATCCTGCTTCATGTTGTAGATATATCTCATCCGAAATACGAAGAACAACTGGGCGTGGTAAATAAAACTTTACAGGAACTGAATGCATTTGACAAACCGATCATCACCATCTTTAATAAAATGGACCTTTATATCAAGCAGACTTTCGATGAATGGCTGGATGATGAAACAAAGAAAGGAATCCTGGAAGATTTAAAAGCACGCTGGCAACAGGAAACGAACGGAAATGCGTTGTTTATTTCTGCACTTGAAAGAACAAATATTGAAGAGCTGAGAAAAACGATCCTCGATAAAGTGCGGGAGCATTACAGGATAAGATATCCTTACAAAACTGAATTTTTCTATTGAGTTGAACCACGTGTACAGAGGAAATAGTGTTCATGAATTATCGCCAGGTAGAATCCCTGTGTTACTCTGTGCGACCTGTCTCTGTGATTCTGTTTTCCTGTAATCCAGATGCTTTGAAATTTCATCTGCAATTGAAGCCACTAGTTTACGGGATTTTTCATTGTCTGCAGTTGTTGTGCTGACCCAGTCAGCAAGACTGAATTCAAGGTTACCATAAGGTAAATATGTATGTAGTTCTTCGTTGAATACATGTACCCGGAAAATGATGTTATAGCCCGGTTCAGTCATCCTGACGATAGCTGATTCTACTTTCCCCTCGAAATTGAAATTGATTGTGAATATTCTTACCACACGATAATTTCCGGAAAGTTAAACCGGTGAACTGTTTGCAATATGAATAATTATCAAGCTTGATTTATTTGCATTTGCTGAAATGATATCACAATCTCATGTGGATAAATTATTCTGCAATCAGCAGCCTATGGCAGAAAAATTTTACTGTAAATCCCGACTAATTTCTAGGAAGAAAGAAGAAATTATTTTATAGGACATTAAGTGCATTTTATTCGGCACGCTTACAATTCTGTCTAATGATCGAGTTATAGAGGTCACTAAATGAAAGACACACGGATTACAATAGAGCGTTTGTTTGCTCAATTCCGGTCAGAAGGGATATGATACCTGGGAGAGATAAGACCTATTTAGAAGTGAATGGTTCATTCAGTATCATTAAAGAAGTAAAACATGGATTCGGCCTTTCAGTTTTTACTTCATTATGATACAGAGTTTATAAGGGAGCAGCAAAACACCTATGATACCTGATGTATTTGTTTTAATAAAGAATGGGTTCCCGCCTATTTGTAATCGCCTGCGTTGATAAAAAGTTTGAATCAACTTATCTGATATCAAAGTCAACATTTGTAATTTCGGATAGCTCATTCATCAGAATCAGTCTGAATGGGTGAGTTCCAGGTATGTTCAAACCCCGTCCTTCACTGTTCATTTTATTTTTTTTTATTATTTCCTGTCAGCATTCCAATGACAAGGATGTAGAAAATTATAAAGGCTGGACCAATTATGCAGGAACAAAAGATGGCAGCCGTTATTCATCAAATGAACAGATCAATACTGAGAATGTTCACCTGTTAACAGTCGCATGGACTTATTCCACCCATGATGCTGATTCTGGAAACAGATCGCAGAATCAGTGTAACCCGATTGTTATAGACGGAATTTTATACGGCACATCACCACGTTTGAAATTATTCGCCATTAATGCAGTTTCCGGTATTCAGAAATGGATCTTCGATCCTTCAACAGAAGATACCTCCTCAGGAAAAGATCCGCTGGCTTTTTTAAAGGTGTGCAGGGGAGTGGCTTATTGGCAAAATGAAAATGGTTCTGATCAAAGAATTTTTTACAGCGTAGGTAACCGAACCTATGCAATCAATGCATACGATGGGAAACCCATAAGAACATTCGGGAAAAATGGCTTCATTGATCTTTCAGAAAATCTCGATCGCGACAGTGTCAATTCTTTTGTTTCCGGAAGTACGCCCGGTATTATTTATCAAAATTTACTGATCATAGGCATGCGTTTATCTGAATCTGCCGATGCAGCTCCGGGTCACATCCGTGCATATGATGTATTTACAGGTAAACTAAAGTGGATCTTTCACACCATACCCCATCCTGGTGAAAAAGGTTATGAAACATGGCCTGATAAAGATGCATGGCAAAAACTTGGAGGTGCCAACAACTGGTGCGGCATGTCACTGGATAATCAACGAGGCATCGTTTATGTTCCTACAGGTTCAATTGGCGGAGATTTTTATGGTGGTATCAGAAAAGGACAAAACCTTTTTTCAAATTCATTGATAGCGCTTGATGCAGGAACGGGTAAATACCTGTGGCATTTTCAGATGGTGCATCACGACCTGTGGGACAGGGACCTTTCAGCCAATCCAAATCTTGTGACGTTACACAAGGATGGAAAAATAATTGATGCAGTAGCACAGATTACAAAGCAGGGCTTTATTTTTTTATTTGACCGGGTAACGGGAAAACCCATTTTTCCTATCCGAGAAATATCAGTTCCACAACAGGCATTACCAGGTGAAGAAGTATGGCCCACTCAGCCAATACCAAGTCTAC
>JBJMLW010000179.1:0-6365 GCA_045805105.1 Flavisolibacter sp.
CATTTGTGTGGCCATATTCATGAATCATATGGAAACATACGTCGTTCAGAAATCCAATTCATTAATGCTTCCCAGGTTAATGAACGATACGAATTAACAAATCGCCCGGTAGTTTTTGAATTGCGGTGATTACAAATCATTGCAGTGCTTTTACCAAGATGAATAAACTTATATGAAATACACATTCATCTTTAGAAAAATCCTGGCTTTTCTTCTCCTCTCAATTCTTTTTGTTGATTGTAAAAAAGAAGCCAGCCCCGGGAACAAAGGACCGGTTAGAGCGCAGATATTTTTAACCGACCACCCCACACCAATTTTTGACAGCGTTTTCATCGATATTCAAAAACTCGAGGTGAAATTTGAGGATAGCACACTTCAGAATAGCGGATGGGTCACGCTTACAATACAACCAGGAGTTTATAACATTTTACGATTCCGGAATGGTCTTGATACACTTTTCGCAGGAGGAAATCTTCCATCCAATAATATCAGAAAATTGAGAATGACGCTTGGCAACCAGAATAGTGTGGTTAAAAACGCGATAAGCTTCCCGCTCCGTATTAATAGTAATGATATGCAGGTTGTCGCAAACCTTTCTGATTCCAATTTTGACATCGCTTCTCCTGGACAGTTATTTTTCTGGATCGATTTTGACGCTGGAAATTCTATAAGGACAGATAACAGCGGGCCAGGAAACAACAATGGTTTTATTTTAAAACCCCACATCAGAATCTTTACTAAAAGTAAATCAGGCAGGATAGAAGGCCGTGTTTTACCCATTGCTGCAGATGCAATTGTTATGGCTATCCGCGGAACAGATACAACAATGGCTATACCTGATGACCATGATGGTGAATATAAAATTGTAGGGCTGAATGCAGGAACTTATTCGCTTTTTATCGACGGACAGAATGGGTACATTGACACGTTAATAAATAATATCGTTGTAAGGAATGGGGAAGATGCACATGTGCCATCTGTAACACTTCACCAGTAAAGACCCGTATTAGAAATCAAATCCCGAGAACCGATTTAAGATTCATATATCCATTACGGCTTACCGGTATCCGTGCCCCTGAACGAAGAATAGCAAGATGAGACTCTTTTTCATACGGATCTATCCTTGTTATCTGTTGAACATTGATGATATATGACCGGTGGGTACGTACAAACTGGGTGACCGGGAGGGATTTTTCGAAAAATGACATCGTTTTATTTTTCAGAAAGCTTCCTTCCCCTGTCACCACTTTCACATAATCATCGGAAGCCTCGAAGTAATGAATGTCGTGAATGGGAATTATCTTGATCTTTCCGCTGGTTTTTACAACAATCCGTTCGGACTGAAATGGAAGTTCTCCAGCCGATTGAATTAAATTTTCTGTATTCTGTTTCTGCAATTTGGTAAAGTCCCTTTCCATGAATTTCTGAACAGCTTTATCAAATCGTTCTTTTCCAAAAGGTTTCAGCAGATAATCAACTGCATGAGTTTCAAATGCCCTTATTGCATATTCATCGAAGGCAGTTGTAAAAATCACTGCCGGGGGAGATTCCAGCAATTCAAGCATTTCAAATCCATTGATCTTTGGCATCTGTATATCAAGGAAAACGAGATCTGGACGTTCCTGGTTAATGGATTTAACTCCTTCAAACCCGTCTCCGCATTCAGCTGATACAACGATTTCCTTAAAATCCTGTAAGTATTCCTTCACTATCGACCTCGCCAATGGCTCGTCGTCAATGATGATTGTCCGGATCATTTTTCTGCGGTATTTTAATTTTAGTTTCGAACAAATTTCTATGTGCTGAGGTCTTTAATAAATCAGTTCTTCCAAATAAAAGATAAAGTCTTCTTTCAATAGATGCCAGTCCAAAACCAGTTCCTTTTTTCGGATAGCTGGTTTCCTGATCATAAGGATTGGTAATTTTTAATACCAGGTATCCTTCCTCATTATGCGCTTCAATATTAATGTTGATTTCACCTGTCGTGTCATATAAGCCAAACTTGATTGCATTTTCCACCACCGGCTGCAGCAGCATTACAGGCAAATGTTGTTCTGATTGAATGCTACTATTGATTGTAAATGAAAGCCTGTGACCGAAACGCACTTTTTCTATTTCAAGATACAATTGAAGATGCTGGAGCTCCTCGTCAAGTGAAATCCATTGCTGTTCATCTTTCTTCAATGTACCACGCAAAAAATCAGAAAGCTGCTCAATCATTGTTCTTGCCTTAGCAGGTTGAGAACCAATCAGGGCATTAATTGAATTAAGGCTGTTGAATAAAAAGTGTGGTTGCAGCTGCTGCCTCAGTTTATATAATTCAGCCTCCCTGGATAGCTTTTCTGCTTCAGACTGCCTTTTCTCAGTATCCTTCTGATCATGTACGGTATACCATAATACACTAACAAGCGCCATACATCCAGTGAGAAGAAAAGCTACAGCAAGGCGAATAAGTACAGACTGTGAAAAGAAAGTGGTATAATCAGGTGAATTACGGATCACCAGCATCAGAACAGAACGACTTGCCAGAAACCATAATCCAGTAAGTACAGAACATAAAGCAAGAATAAATCCATATTTATTTTTTTGAGGGATGTAGAATTGAAGTATCACTGTTATCAGAATCGTTATAACTGCCAGAAGCGAGTTGCTGATAACACTGTCCCAGATTGCCCTGTTTAAAGAAAAATCAAAACGGATCAGAATCAACACATGTAAAAGCGCCCATATGAACCAGGATATCAAAAAAATCATCTGGAATCTGAATGTCCTGATAGGTGATGTTGCCAATTAAATCAGATTTAACATCCTGTGAATTTGTTTCTGTTGAATCGAAACTGCTTTTGTGTTGACGAAAGTAATATATGAATCAGCTTCATCAACTTCATTAATGCGTGAATACAATTCGGCACCATCTATTAATTCTGATAGCCGGTACAATTCAGAAACGTTAATGAATTTCCATGTCACGAGTTGCTGCCTGTTATTAAAAAATGTTTCCTGTTCAGCCGTTCCGAATGCGATAGCTTTTTCGAAAGCCTGTTCTTCGTCAGAAGCTGAAACCAGGCGAAGCTGTTCATCAAATTGCGCTGAATGTTCACCAGTACCGCATATAATGCGATAAACCAGTTTTGCAAGATACCATTGCATATAATAATATTCAGTTGTTATTAATCAAAAACTACGGATCTCAATTCCTCCGAACATACATGTGCCATCGAGTATCAGAATTTTTCCAGGATCAAGGTTCACTCCACTGATCTGTCGTTTATCATCCACCCCTCCAAAAATCGCAGTAATGTCATTTTGTACATCCCAGCTGGAAGGGATCAAAAGCTTGGTTCCACCGAAAATATTCGTAACATCAATCCTCACACGACCTGTAAAATCGGCCTGGGTCATATCGATTTCTGAACCACCCATAAAACTTACAATATCACCGCCCCGAAAAGTTTTCGTGAGTACATTCTTTTTTACTCCTCCGAAAACTGCAGTAACATCTATGAAATCACGTTCATCACCTATGCCTTCATTATACAACGGGTCGTTTTCTTCTGCATTTCGCTGATGCCATTGGCGTTCGCCATGCTTCCATTTCTGCCAGTGCTTTTTTTTTGGACGCATCAGGAAAACCAATCCAATTACGATGAATACAATAGGCCAGTTATACTTATCCATATTCAAGGACGGGTTAATCAGGTCTGCAAGTGAAAGCGCTCCAATTAAAAGGAAAACCAGCCATGGCCCAATACGGAATCCACGTTTGATCGCTATGTATACCCCTATGGCAAGGAAAATCATTGGCCACGAAAAAAACCAGAACGGAAATAAAACCAGGTTAGCAGTTTTCAATAACAAAAGAATGCCTATCAGTAAAAGAAAAATACCAGGTCCCCTGTGAGAATGGATGCGGTGCGCCCTTCTTTCAAACCTCCAGTCCCTTTTCGAGGAACGGTCAAAATTATCACTGCTCATTGTTTTAAATTTTAATCAAAGTAAATATCATCTGTAACGGAAGACAAGTGCAGATAGGTAAGCAGCAGGCATTTTACCGGTAAGCAGTGGGGTATTTTCGGTAAATGGCAAGCCCAATATTATTCTGCCGGATAATGAGGCTATTTTTGTCCGGTAAAACAAGGGCATGTACGAACTGTTATTTCAGAAATTTGATGAAAAGGTTGAATTGACTGATAAGGAAAAAGAAGTTTGCCGGTCATTCTTTACTCCAAAAAAGTTGCGAAAAAAACAATACCTGTTGCAGGAAGGAGACGTTTGCAAATTCATAGCTTTTGTTGAAAAAGGTTTTATGCGTTCGTACACGATTGATGAAAAGGGGAATGAGCATATTATGCAATTTGCATTTGAAGGCTGGTGGATTGCAGACCAACTAAGTTTTCTTACGGGTGAAATTTCTGCTTATAACATTGACGCACTGGAAGATTGTGAACTACTTCTGCTGTCACGCCAGGCAGAAGAACAGATGATGCAAAGTGTGCCTAAGCTGGAACGCTATTTTCGCATCCTGCTGCAAAAGAGCCTGATCAATACTCAGCGACGGCTTGCAGGAACTTTAAGCCTGACAGCTGAAGAAAGATATAACGACTTGATTATCTCCTGTCCGACTATTCAGCAAAGGGTACCCCAGCATATGATGGCATCTTACCTGGGCATAACGCCTGAAACTCTCAGCCGTATCCGTAAACTAATGACTGTAAAAAAATAATCCGTCCATTGATGTACATCAATGTAATTTCTTAATGTATCTCAAGTGAGAAATAATCCGGCTGCTCTAATTTTGTCTACTGAAAAGAAGAATCTCAGAAGTTGAAACTAACGGGGAGGCATAAACGTTAACTTACTGTTGCCTCGTGATTGATGAGTTTTATATATCAGGATAGGGGTACCGAACACTGGAGAAAATTTTGAAATGAGGTAGTACCCGAAATTAAACTTTTGAGTTAATGTTCAAACATTAATATATTTACAGGACTTTAAAACAATTTTATGGCTATTAAATGGAAGATCGATCCGGCGCATTCAGAAATCCAGTTCAAGGTTAAACACCTGATGATAACAACAGTAACAGGTTATTTTAAAAAATTTGATCTTGAGGCTGAAACTGAAACAGATGATTTTAATTCAGCAAAGAATATTGTATTTACGGCTGATATAGATTCAATTGATACGAACAATGCACAAAGAGATACGCACCTGAAGTCTGCAGATTTTTTTGATTCAGCCAAACATAGTCAGCTTAAATTCTCCGGTAAGAAATATACTACCAGTGGTAGTGAAGCAAAATTGGAAGGCGACCTTAGTATCCGCGGAATTACTAAACCTGTAACGGTTAATGTTGACTTTGGTGGAATAGTTGTTGATCCATACGGACAAACAAAAGCGGGATTTACAGTAAGCGGAAAAATCAGCCGTAAGGAATTTGGATTAACATGGAGTGCGGTAACTGAGGCCGGACATGTTGTAGTGGGAGATGAAATAAAAGTGCATGCAGAGATACAACTGATTAAACAGGCATAAGACGGTTATTTTCTTCCTGTTCTGGTTTTAATTTTAATTAAAGATGCCGGAGCAACGTTGTTATATGCGTGTTTGATTGCATCTTTTAAAATTGAAACGCTAACAAATTTCAATTCGATAAATGTTGCGCCGTGCTTTCCCCATCCGCCAGGAACAGGATAGATCACAGTTGAATCTATAGAACAGAAAACTGACTGGTCAATTAAAGATAATTTAACCATGGCTTTTTCTGTTGTGATATCGAACGTTGCAAAAATTTTATTACGGATCCTGTAAGACAATTTTTCAAAATGAGGCAGTTCCTCACTTTCCTGGAAGGAGAGGGCCAGATTCCGAAAAGTTGCTAAGCTAACCATGCTCTGTATTTTGAATTAAAATTACATTCCAGTTCTTCAATGACCACGCTGTTTATTGCAGATAGCTTCAGAAATTATTAACGTTAATCGTTTCAGCGTAAAGGCTGAATCCCTTACCTTAGCCCGCTATGACAGTAGAACAAATTGAAAATTTTCTGGCGAAAGAATCAATTCCTCAAGGGAAGGTCATCCGGTTTGAAATGAAGAAAAGGAATCCTGTACGTGGACTTATTGTTCAGGGTAGAGATTATAATGAATTGAAAACCAAGAATTTTTGGCGCATCGTAACCCAAACGAACCTTGCAGCATATCAAAAATCAAATGATATTAATCTGGCCAAAATCTTCAGCGGGTCTGATTTTGCAAAATTGTCTCTTGTTACCAATAAACCGGAGGAATAAGTTCTTCAAAAAAAAAATTTCTCAGTGCCTCGTGTTGGATCTGCGTTTTGCAATATTGTCAAGAATGCTTACC
>JBJMLW010000180.1:0-4306 GCA_045805105.1 Flavisolibacter sp.
CTTGCCAACAATGAATGGTTGCAGCTTCCGCAGGATCATCTGATCTCTGATGCTACATACGGCTTTCAAACAACTGGTATCATCCTTATCGATTTTCCCACAGGCGCTACTAAAAACAATACGATACTTACCAGTGGTCTTCACTGGCTTTGCGCAAGTATCGATAGTTATGCAGACAGAATACCGAAATTGATTGATGTTGTGGCGCAGGCGAACCAGGCAACATTTTACGATCAGCAAAATGATGCTGCACACTATAAAGATCCCCTGCCCGAAAAAACCATTTCCAAACCTTTAGTAAAAATTCCCGAAGTAAAATCGATTGTTCAACCATTCGAATCATTCGATGGCAGACCGGGCGAAAAAGGAAACCAGTTTTATCAACGGGTGAGCGAAAGATTGAGACACAAGGGTCGTGCGGTAACTGCTTCCGATTATGAACATATTATTCTGGAAGAGTTTCCTTCAGTATACAAGATGAAAATATTGTCGCATACCGATCCGGAATGTTTATGCAGACACCAGGACAATAAGGTTTCCAAAGACAAAAAAGATTGCTGTTGTCCCCAGATCGCACCTGGTCATGTGCTAGTGGTAGCCATTTCGAATTTGAGAAACAAAAATGCTATTGACCCGCTTAAACCAAGGACAGGTCGCAGAACCTTGTTGAAAATTGAAGAATACCTCAGGCCCCGGGTTTCTCCTTTCGTTCATATTCATGCGCGAAACCCAAAGTTTGAAGAAGTTAAAGTTGCCTTTAATGTAAAATTTTATACCGGCGTTGATAAAGGTTTTTATCTGAAGAAACTCAATGATGACATTATTCGCTATCTCACACCATGGGCTTATGACAGCAGTTTTGAAATATTTTTCGGCAACAAGATCTATGCTTCGAAGATTATAGACTTTATTGAAGGTCTTGACTATGTTGATTACATAACATGTTTCCGCATGATACAGGTAGTCCAGGGTTGTTGCGACAGCGACACATTGCCCGACCTGGATTGCAGCCAGATGCATGCAGATCTAAATACCATAGAAAAAACTTTGAAGGAAGAATTGGCACTGAGATTTATCAACGAAGTTTCTGCTAAATCATCGCAGGCAATCCTGGTATCTGCAAAGCAACATTGCATTGAACTGATCGAAGATGAAGAATCAGCAGATGATTGTAATTGTTCCGGGAGTAAAAAAAATAAATCAAAGTAATTATGAGAACATCCGAAATTATAGACAAGTCTATAAAATTGTCTCCACCGGAAGACTATAACTTTCTTCGCAGGGAAGGCATAAAGAATATTGAGAAACTCGGTGGAGATGTGTGGACGGATTTTAATACTCATGACCCCGGCATTACCCTCCTCGAGAACCTGTGCTATGCAATTACAGACCTGGCTTATCGTACAGGCTTTGATATGAAAGACCTTCTTTCGAAAACCAATGCGGGAAGCAACTCCTGGAAAAATATTTTTTATACTGCCCGGGAAATACTTCCCTGCAACCCAATCACCATAAATGATTACAGGAAACTGGTAATGGATGTGGAAGGTGTGCGAAATGCATGGATCACCATAAGCAGGGATTGTGAAGTGCCTATTTATCTGAAAAAACCAAGCGCTGAAAAATTTGATGATATAATAAAAGACCAAAAGGACACAGCATGCTGTGAATCTTCCATCAGGTTGCCACATAAACTCAAGGAAGAAGTATTTGGTTTGAATTTCACCGGCGACAAGATCATCGAACTTAACGGTCTTTATAAAATTATCGTCGAGTACGAAGAAGAAATAATTGAAAAGAAAACTGAAACAGATGTAAGGAAGCAGGTTTTAAATGTCTTACATCGGCACCGCAATGTATGCGAGGACTTTTTAAGTGTGACCGGCGCAGAATATAGAGATTTCTTCCTGTTGACGACAGTCCAAATCAGTGAGAGTGCTGATGCTGATATGATCCTTGCACAAATGTGTTACAGCATCCAGAATTATTTTACTCCTGTTCTTCGGTTTTATTCACTGGATGAAATGGTTTCGTTTGGTATCCCGGTTGATGAAATATTTGAAGGCCCGGCATTAAAGCATGGATTTATTCGCGATAATGAACTGGAAAAAACAGACATGTTCCGCGACATGCGCTTGTCCGACATTATCAATTTTATCTCCGACATCGAAGGAGTGAATGCCTTGCAAAAGTTTATGATAAAAGAGAGACCTGATGATGGTGAAACCAAAAGCAAAGACGAAGCTGTAGACAAAACCGTGATCCACGATAGTTGTAGCAACGAGGAATTTTTTTCTGACTGGATTGATAAAATTAAAAGTGAAAAATTAGTGGGCAGGTTATCGATAGACGACATGCTCAAATTTTTTCATCCTCCGGAAGAAGAAAGTTTTACCCCTGTTTCACAAATTCATTTTTTCAAACCCAGCGGCGAAGTAACTATAAATACAGACAGGTTTGAAAAACTTCTGAACGACCTGAAAGGCAGAGACAAATACATGAAGATGCGGGGCTTCAAAAATAATTTCCCTGTTCCGGTTGGAGAAAACATGGAGCTGGAAAATTTTTACCCCGTTCAGTACCAGTTGCCATTTACTTACAGAGTTGGTGAACCAGGTTTGCCTTTACGTGAAGGCAAATACAGACTTATTCAATCCCTGCAGTTAAAAGGCTACCTCGCCGTATTTGAACAATTATTCCTGAACTATCTCTATCTGCTTGATAACATGAATGAGATCTTTTCTTTCGGGGAAATCAGGTTCAAAGGGAAATCATCATATAAAAAGATCGAGTCGCCCTGTGATGAGGAAGAATCTTATGATAACGAAGATGAAAAAAAGACAGTTGAAGAAACTAAGGAATTTCAACCACCACTGCTTAACCAGATCATTTATAAGGATGAAGAGAAGAAAATAATAGAAAAAATTGCTGGTTATAAATGCCTGTACTATGATGCTGAAAAATATATTGGCCAATTGCAGGGGATTATTCAATCGGAAAGTGAATTTGAATGGCAACGGAATGCAATGCTGGATCATTTGTTATCGAGGTTCAATGAAGAAATGAGTGAGTATGTTTCTCTGATGAAGTACATGTATCCGGAGACTTACCTTACGAGGATCATAAAAAACAAAACTGATTTGTTGTCTGACTACAGCGCGATAAGCAATTATAGATCGCGGGCACTCAATTACCAGCTGGAAGAAGAGAAAACTGACTATGAAAATGTTGATGCTGATGAAAAGAAAATCGCAATAAATATTTCCGGCCTGGAAAAAAGAGTTGCAAGGTTGATAGGACTGGAAGGATATATGCGCAGGGATCTTGCTCCTCATAATTTATTTGTTGAAACATATACAAACAAGCAGGGTAAAGAAGTTGTAAAAGTGGTGTTGTATGAAGATGAGAGCAGAGAGATCGTTCTACTGGAAACAAAATCTGTTGACAGTAAATGCGCTGATGAACTTATGCATGCCTTCATCGATAGTGGCTGTTGCCTCAAAAATTTCCGACAATACCCCGAACAGCAGGCCCCTCATCGCAGGATCCATAGTCACCATCATGCAGAATTTAGCTTTGTGCTAAAAGACAATGAGGGAAGAGAAATAGCCCATAGCCCTCTGTATCATTCTGCAAAACATCGCGACAAAGCCATGAAGCGGGCAGAATGTTTCCTCGAAAAAATTTGTGGCAACGAAGGTTTTCACATGATTGAACATATTTTATTAAGGCCAAAAGGAGATACCCAGCTCACAGACAGAAATGGAAAGTATGGCGATGAATTTAAGTTACTGGAGATCTGTCTTGATAAATGTGATCTTGCCATTCAACAGGATGCCACGGATAAAGTGGATTATAAATTTGACTTTGAAATCGTACCTCCTGATAAATGCCTGGATGGTAACAGGTGGAAGGTGATACTAAACAGGATAAATCATTCGGACCCTGACAAGCCAACGATGATCCTGAACCGGACATTTAAAGATTTCGACCTCGCTTCTGAATTTGTCTCCACCGTCAGGGAATATGGAAGTGAGCTTGTTAATTATAACATTTATAAAACCAGAACAGGTAATAAATTCTATTTTAAGCTTAAAGACAAAAACGGAAATACAATTGTCGAAAGCACTTGTTTTAATGGATATTCAAAAGATGCCACGCTTGAAGAAAAGGCAATACCAGGCTTTCGAACCGAATGCATCGAAACTGTAAAGGACATTAAGGTCTTTGAGGAGATCTTGAAGCTGAAGCAATTTCTTGCCTACGAACTTGATTTGTATTGTTGCGAAGAGCCTTGTGACCACAA
>JBJMLW010000181.1:0-4831 GCA_045805105.1 Flavisolibacter sp.
TAGGGAATTGATAATGCCATGATCAAAGATTCCATTAAGAAAGCCACACAATGAATTGAAAAACGGATGACCGGAATCAAGGATACGTGTGATAAATTCTTCAACTGCCTTTTCATACTTTTCATCAGGTTCTGCCCAATTGCTGTGTGATTTAGCCTCCCGGAGCGCTTTCTGAAAATATTCCTTTATCCTTTCCGGAAACTTATCAGCATGTACACCATCCAGAGGTGTTGCGCCGGCAAGAACCTGGTAAATAAAATATTCGTCATTTCTATCCGGCCCACCTTCGGTTTTTGCATTTTCATTCATCTTCAACCACAAATCAACCTGCACCATCCAATCGTCTGAAACATCAGTCAAAACATTCAGCCTTGCCCGCACATCCTCACCTCTTTTAGTGTCATGGGTACTTGTTGTATTAATTGAATAAGGCCAGTTTGACCTTCGTTCAATCATTGCATGATGAAATTCGTCAATTGTAATACCAAATGCAGACGGGCCGTCACCAACTTCATTGTGTCCAATAAAACGGTGATAGGTATACATTAAAGTGTCCTCCACGCCTTTTGCCATTAATGGACCCGAAAACTGCATGCAACGGCTGTAAAAATGGGCTATTCTTTTATTAGTACCCACGTCAGCTTTTAGCGGAATTTTCAGAAGAACATTTTCCAGAACACCAACTGCTTTTTTCAATTCAGGATTCCATTTTGCCACTGACTGAAGTAAATCTTTTACATGTAATGCTTCTTCCTCTTCAAGAGGAAAACGATTACCATAAAAACGGTAAACAGGACATGCCACAAGGAAAGCACCGATTGCCTGCTTTACTTCATCCGACCTCATGGAAGCAAATTCTTTCTTTTCAATCACATCCATTCCCATGAAGAGGTCATACAAATTATCCAGTTCTCCATTCATATGATTTTCCAGGATATACGCCTTCTTTTCATAAACCTGCTCTTCAACTGTCTTTTTGTTTTTGGTTAAGTCCCTGTAAAAACTTGTAAACTTTTTTTCGCTTTGCTGGTTTGTGAAAAGATTATTTACCAATGAAAGAAAATCATATCCGGTATTACCCTGCACAGGCCATTCCGTTAATAAAGATTCTCCCGGTTCAAGAATTTTTTCAACATACACCGGAATATCGATGCCTGCCATACTTCTCAGCCGCCGCAGGTATTCACCAGGATTATAAAGTCCATCTATATGATCTACACGCAAACCTTGAAAAACATTTCTATCAACCAGATCATTAACCGCATTATGATATTCATCAAACACTTCCTGATCCTGCATGTTCATGCAGATCAAACCATTCACTGTAAAAAACCTGCGGTAATTGATTCGTTCATCTGTTTCTTTCCAGTGACATAACCGATAACACTGCTGGTCTGCAACCTGCTGAATTAGTAAGGGATCTTTATTCACTATTCCTGTACAATGATCGATATATTGCCATACAACCTCATTTTCCTGGATATTCCTGAATGACAGCAAAATTCTTTGCCAGTCCGGTTCCATTTCGTCATTTGTGGAGGATAATTCATCTAAAAATTTTCTAAGCGCTCCAGGCAATGTTTCGTCTCCAGCCTCTAAAATTGAACGATACGACTGTGGGCTGACAGGCCATGATGAATCGTAATAAACAAGATAAAAACGCCCATCCCTCGGTATGATTTTCAACTCGCCTTTCCGGATAACAGCATCAAGTGTATCACCAAGAAACGGAACCATGATGCGGTCATTCTTGTCCGTTAGTACAATATCAAACCACGATGCATACTTTGATTGCCTGCCCTTTTCCAGAACATCCATCAACATGGAATTGCGATGATCAAATGCCATATGGTTCGGTACAATATCCTGTAACCATTTAATATTTGACCTGCGCAATACTTCACTGATATTTAAAAGATCTTCCACGCTTCCAATCTCCGGATCAATGCGGTTAGGATTTACACCATCATAACCATGCGTGCTTCCAGGAACTGATTCGAAAACCGGTGAAGCATATACTGTTCCTATTCCAAGCTGGGTGAGATAAGGTATAATTTTACCAAGGTCGTGAAGTGTAAAGTCCTTATGAAACTGGAACCTGTATGTTGAAACCAGATCAATCATATTCCTGGGGTTGAACCGTCCGCTGCATATACTACAGCTGATTCCGGCTTTATAAAATATTTTGTATCCACATTTTCATTCAATTCAGAAGGCCCATTCCATTCACGTGAAGAGGAATCGAACAATTTATTCCATTGCTGGTCCGGTGGTGGTTTGATTTCATTTTCCTGCAAAGAAAAATTCAACACACACCAAAGGTGCTGCCTGTCATTCCAGCGGTGTAAAAAAATAATCTGCCTTGCCTTATCCACTTCAACAATGAAATGTTTTCTATCAGGAGTTGCGAGGGCCGGCTGGGATTTACGAAGTGAAATCAATGCCTTGTAATATTCAAACATTAACTGGTGCTGCTTCTTCTTAAGTAAATGCCATTGAAGTTTTGAATCAGAAAACGTTTTTTCATCCATCGGATCAGGTGCTTCACCCTGCGAATGAAATGCTGCAAATTCTGCTTTCCGGCCTTTCCGGACAGCCTCGGCAAGTTCAGGATCAGTATGACTTACAAAATACATGAATGGATGTGGCTCGCTCCATTCTTCTCCCATGAAAAACATCGGAAGATATGGGCTCAGCACCACTGACGCAGCCATTACTTTCTGCATTTCAAAACTTGCAAGTGAGCTTGTTCTTTCACCAAGCATCCTGTTTCCAACCTGGTCATGATTTTGAGAAAAAACTATGAACTGCTCACCTGGATTATCCGTCGGCTGTCCAAAAAATTTTTTTCTGTGTTCTGAAAATTGGCCGTCATAAACGTATGCATCCCTGTATGCTTTTGCAAAGTGGTCTATACCATCAAAATCTTCATAATAACCTGTTTTTTCTCCACCTGCAGAAATACGAAGTGCGTGATGAAATTCATCTATCCATTGAGCGTGCATACCAAAACCATGCTTTTCAATCGGGTCGATGAAACGTCGGTCATTAAGGTCCTGCTCAACAATCAGGTAATATTTCTTTCCGGTGTATTTCATGAGATCATCTACACGTTCACGAATCTCCCGGAGGATATGCTTTGTACTAAAGTCTTTTATAGCATGAACCGCATCGAGACGCAAGGCATCAATATGAAAATCCCTGAACCACATCAGTGCATTTTCAATAAAGTACTGGCGAACACCATCGCACCAGCTGTCGTCAAAGTTGATGGCGCCTCCCCATGGTGTTTTATATTTTTCAGTGGTGTAGGGACCAAATGAACCAAGATAATTTCCTTCAGGGCCTAAATGATTGTAAACAACATCAAGAATTACCGCCAATCCTTTTTCATGACATGCATTTACCAGGTGTTGCAAACCTTCTGCACCACCATAATTGTTTTGAACAGCAAATGGAAAAACACCATCATATCCCCAATTGCGTGTTCCTGCAAATTGCGCAACAGGCATTATCTCAATGGCATTTACTCCAAGTTCTTTTAAGTGATCCAGCTTTTTTTCTATTCCTGCAAAGGATCCTTCATTTGTAAAAGTTCCAGTGTGCAGTTCATAAATAATGTAATCGGATAAGTCTGGGTTTTTATAGGACTCATCTGTCCATGCAAAAGCATTGATGTCTGTAACCCTGGATCGGCCATGAACGCCTTCCGGTTGTGAAAGAGAAACCGGATCAGGAAAATCATTTTCTCCATTAACCCTGATCGTGTAGAGATCATTCTTCCTGATATCAGAAGTTTTCAACTTCCAGTAACCATATTTTTCTTTTTCTAAAGGAAAAATTTCTTCATTAACAACAATTTCAATTTTTTCTGATAAGGGCGACCATACGCAGGCGTTGGTCATTCCTTTTTTGTCAAAATATATTCCGAGCGTCCTTTCAGTTACATCAATACCTTTCATCATCCCTGTTTTAATAACACAACAGATGTTCCTTTCACTCTTACAATATCACCGGCAAGAAAAACATCACCTTCTTCGCGTATATAATTTTCGTCGGTGTCGAGAATCTTTATCCATTTATCGCCATATTTTTCCGAAGGCAATGTGTAATCAAGCGGACCATCGTATGCATTGAAAATGATATAGAAATCATTATCAATAATTTTTTCTCCTTTTTCATCAACTGAACGTAGTCCATGACCATTCAGATAGACACCCAATGATTTTGCAAAGTCATTCTTCCAGTTTATTTCGTTCATTTCAACACCCTGTGGCAGAAACCATGCAATATCTTCAAGACCGACGCCTTTCACCGGCATTCCCTGGAACCACCTTCTCCTGGAAAAAACATGGTGTGTCTGGTAAAGTTGAATCAGCTTTCGTGTGAAGTCGAGCAGATCAGTATCAGCAGCTTCCCAGTTTATCCACGAAACATCGTTATCCTGGCAGTACGCATTGTTATTTCCACCTTGTGTACGGCTGATCTCATCTCCTGCCACCAGCATAGGAACACCCTGCGATAAAAAAAGTGTAGTGAGAAGGTTTCGTTTCTGTTTTTGTCTTAATTCAATAATGTCTTCATTATCTGTTTGTCCTTCCACTCCACAATTCCAGGATCGGTTGTGGCTTTCACCATCGTTATTTCCTTCACCATTTGCTTCATTGTGTTTTTCATTGTATGATACGAGGTCGTGAAGCGTAAATCCATCATGTGCCGTCACGAAATTGATGCTTGCAGTTGGCCTTCTGTAGTCATCCTTATACAGATCGGGGCTTCCGGTAAAGCGTAATGCAAATTCTCCGAGCATACTGTTTGCTCCTCTCCAGAA
>JBJMLW010000182.1:0-4340 GCA_045805105.1 Flavisolibacter sp.
TTCGCCTTGCTGATCATGGATCGTATCAGCTGCAGACTTTCCTGCGGTGAAAAGTTTTCTTCCATACAAATGTTTGAACCCGGCACGGCGGTATGCCGTGCCGGGAAATAATATTACTTCAACTGATTCATGAAATAATCGACTACCGGCCTGCCCCAATTGGGATCGATCTCAGTAGCGGGTTTAAAACTTTGAAATTTCTGTGAAGCTGTTTCGAAAAGTTTCTTTGCCTCAGTTTTACTGCCTCCAAACTGTTCGGGAGTATAGAATTTGTCCTCGCCTTCCAGGATATAGATGCGCGGATTTTCAGGATTGAGCTTTTTAGCAGTTTCCAGTGCAGTCTGTGCCTGCGGACCATAGGTCATGTAGCGGTTCATGGGATCTACCATCATCCTGAGTGTTGCAATCATTTTCTTCAGGATAAAAATCTCTGAATTATCCTTACTCAATGCTTCCGCTTTTCCTAAAATTGATTCAGCCTTGTCGGCTACAGGATCAATAGATTGCGCCATACCATTTGTGTTTCCATTTGCCGACATAAAAGTTGTGTATCCTGAATTAACAAGAGTAAGTGCAGAATAATAGTACGGAAGCCACTGTGTTTTTTCTGCATCACCTATCCGTTCAAATGTTGCTGACAGATCTTTCAGCGCTGCAGGATCCCTGGTTGAATCAAGACTACCAACTTTGTCCTGCATGGTCTTCATATATTTTTCGCTTTGAGCAAAAGATGATGCTGCCAAAAGCAAAAGTGTAAATGATACAATGTACTTTTTCATGATTTTATTTTTATTGTTTGTTTTTATTTTCTACGAGTTTGTCATATTCCTTATCAACTGAATGAATACCTGTTGTAACATAGGCACTCATGAAGTGAAACGCCACCCCGATGCCCCATCCGATGGTTGTCCATAAAGGCCATGGTATCGCCCTCCTATCATAGTTTATATAGTTGCGATAATCATGTATGTTGCCGTTGTCATAATCAACTATTTCTGACCCAGAATAATGCCTGCTTCCAAAATACCACAGGGCCCAGAGAAAGATGTTTATAATCAGATAAATTGAAAGATGACGTTTGAATGAAGTTCTTCTTTGGGCAAGGTGCCATAATTGAGGATCTTTTCCTTCAGGTGCCTGATGGTACATAAAATTTATTTTAAAGGTTGTTGTTAATCGCATCCTGTGACCGGTCAATTCCAAAACTGAAAAAAGCGCCGATAAAAATGAACATCCTTGATGGAGGTACAATTGCCTCTTTTCTAAAGCCGTTATAGGAATACTGGTAACCATAAGTCTGTTTCAGGTTGAAAATATTACTGACAGACACCACATATACCACAAATGATTTTGCATTCTGTTTGCCAATTGATGGAATATAATTGACACTGAAACTTACATTGTGATAATCAGGAACCGAACCCCGGTCAGAAAAATAAGACTTGCCTGCACTGTCAAAAGAAATATTATAATAAGGCCTGCTGCTGGCATAATTATAGGCTACATTAAATCCGGTTTTCCATGGCATCACGAATTTTTTTACAACAAGGTTGGCTGTATGCCTTGCCACGAAATTCGGCATGATGGCAGATGGAAAATTCAGAAAATCACGCTTTGTATCGAGATATGAATAGGAAATCCAGTAGTCAAGATTTTTAATTGTTTTCTTATCACGCCAGAAAAATTCAAAACCTTTTGCATCACCATACCCATTGTTATTCACTGCTATACCGTCGCGACTGTTATTGAATCCTGTTTTCACAAGCCGGTCATATTTTTTATAAAATAATTCCGCCCTGAACACCTGTAGTGATGTGGTCTTCTGGTACTGCGCTATGTAATGTGTGGCTTTCATAAAATCCAGAGATGGAGAAGGCAGATACTTGGTTTCAGGGTTCTGGTAAAAAATTCCATATGCCAGAGATGCCTGGCTTTCCTTTCCTGTTTTATATGCCAGTGAAATACGCGGTGCAAAATTGGTTTTGCTGAAATAAGATGAATGCTCAAGTCTTCCTCCTATTTTGGCAGCAAGGGCGTTGGTAACGTAAATATCTGTTTCAGCGAATAATGCCGAAAGGTTCTCTTTTAAAGTTGTCGGGTAACTGGTACCGGTGTAAGAAGTAAATACAGCGTGGTCATTGCTGTAATTGTATTCACCACCAAACCTTACTGCACTCAACCCACTGAGCCTTCTTTCAAAAACTGCTTTTGTATTCAGATAGTTTCCCGTTGGCTTAATATCAAATTTTTTAAATTCAAGACCTGAAAGTGTTACATCATTTTCAGAAGCATCCTGCAGGCCCGAATGAATCTTATCCTGGTTGTTTGTGTAAGAAATGCCGGCACTGAATTTCCAGTAAGTGCCTATTCTTTCTCTCCACGCAATGTTGTGATAGGTATAACTATTTTTTAGTTTGAACTGATCAAAGTATCCAATTGTATCAAGACTTGGTGTTGTAAAGGCAAACTTCCCGTTGCTGAATACTCCATAATATTTCAGCATGCCTGTTTTCGATGTCTGGATGCGAAAATTGCCTTCCAGGTTATTGTATTGCGGAACTTCGGAATAATCCTGTTTCTGTTTCAATACTGCAAATGCCAGTGCTAAATTGGTATAGTTATAATTGATTCCCCAGGAAGCTGTTTTCTTTTTATTCAGGTACTGATATCCACCATCAAGACTAAGAACAGAAACACCAAGGGTTGCAGATGTTCTTTCAGGGAGGTCAATAGATTCAAGAATAACAGCTGATGAAAGTGCCTGCCCATACAGGGCAGAATAGCCACCTGTACTGAACACGGTTCCTTTGAAGATAAAAGGTGAAAAACGGCCATATCCTGCAATGTTTGGTGCAGAACTATAATAAAATTTATTTACGAGTGTTCCGTCAATGAAAATTTTTGTTTCAGCCGCCGTTCCTCCCCGAACAAACAAACCTTCCGTTTCTCCAACCTGTTGCGCGCCGGGAAGTGTTTTTAATGCACCGGTTACGTCGCCATTAGCGCTGGCAGTGGTTACAATATCCAGTGAACTGAGAACCGCTGCTGCCCGTTTACGGTCACTCGCCTCAAATGTTCCTGCGGTGATCACAACTGCTTTCATTTCGTTGAATTCCTCCTTCATGGAAATTGAAAGGTCTGTGATGGATTTTGACAATATAATTTTCTCTTCTACTGTTTTAAATCCGATGGCGGTAAACACGATCACGTGTTCTCCTTTCTCTGAAGTTGAAAACGAAAATTTTCCGGAAGAATCACTGGTACCACCATCATAAGAGTCCTTGATTGCAATGCTTACACCCGGAAGAGATTTGCCTTTGGCATCTTTCACAAAACCTGATACGGTTAACTGTGAAAATGTAAATTCAGAAACAAATAACAAGAGCGATAATAAAAGGATATTTCTCATACCCGTTAGTTTAATGTTGCAATTAAAGATTACTGTTGATCACGTCTTGGGTACGATCCACACCAAAGTTGATGAAAGCGCCAATGAAAACAAAAGTTTTTGCAGGGGGTTCCATTGCTACCTTCCTGTAACCGTTATAGGAATACTGGTAACCGAATACCTGCCTGCTGTTCAGGGCATTTGTTACTGAGAAAACCAGTACTGTATGCTTCCCCGCTCCATTTTTGAATACATTGGGGAGATAATTAACGCTCAGGCTCAGACTGTTAAATGGAATTGTTTTACCGTGGTCATAAATATTGAATTTGCTTTCCGAAGAATTGTAGCGGATGTTATAATAAGGCCTCCCCGTGGCAAAAACATAGTTGGCATTGAATTGTGTTTTCATCCGGGACACAAATTTTTTTACAACAAGGTTTATCGTGTGTGCTGAAGCAAACGACGGGCGGATCTCAGCCGGATAATTCAGATAATCTCTTTTTGTATCCAGGTAAGAATAGGAAATCCAGTAATCAAAATTTTTAAAAGTCTTTCTGTCACGCCAGAATATTTCAAATCCCTTTGCATAGCCTGATCCATTGTCTGAAGCAGCCACTTCACGGTTGTTCACAAGTGATGTTTTGAGAAGGTCTTCATATTTCTTATAGTAAGCTTCTGCACGGAATGTCTGGTTAGAAGTTACCTTCTGGTATTGTGCAATATAATGTGTTGCTTTTGAGAAATTCAGTGGAGATAACGCCGGTAAATATCTTTTATCAGGATTCTGGTAAAAAATTCCATATGCCAGAGATGCCTGGCTTTCCCTGCCGAGCTTTTGAGCTAATGAAATCCTTGGAGCGAAATTGAATTTATCAAGCATTGAAGAATGTTCCAGGCGCGCTCCGAATTTCGCCGCGAGACGATTGGTGATATAAATGTCTGTTTCTGCAAA
>JBJMLW010000183.1:0-4781 GCA_045805105.1 Flavisolibacter sp.
TACCTCGCCTCCTACCTGAATATTCAGCCGGAAACATTCAGCAGGTTCAAGCATTTACTCAGAGAAAAGAAAGTGGTAAGGCATGAGGAAAGGGAGTAGCAAAGGGAAGGGACGAAAGGGAATTAGGATTAGGGAATGGGGATGGTATCAGTTAATAAGGTATTAGGGTATTGGGTTTGAAGCCGTAGCGATTTGCCATCGGCAAATATTGATCATGGTTGATTTGATTGTAAGTTTTACCCACTGGCAAATGATTATGAGATGAACAATTAGTAAATAAAACCTGCCTTCTCTAAAATAACACTGCGTTCTCTGCAGTAATCAAAATTATAAGTGCGGTGAATCACTGTCCGTCAGAAAGCAAATAATACTTCAGTACAATTTAAATTGGAATGAATACTTCCACCTATAAACGACAGTCTGTGGTTTATCAACTGTGGACTGCGGTCTTCCCCATGGTATATTATTTGCCCTATAAACATAAATGCATCTATATGAGTAAAACAGCCCAGGTTTCAAAACGTGAGAAGTCAGCTACAGAAGAAAGGAGTATTGGTTCAAACAGCTGGTTGGTTGCCCCCGGTGTTTGGCGGCTTAAAGATTTGTTTGTGAATATTTATATCATTCAGGACCGCGAAGCAACAGGTTGGGTTATGGTTGACGCTGGTTTGAAAACAACCGCTGCCAAAGTACGTGAGCTTGTAAGTGAATTATTTGGTAATGGCAGCAAACCGAGAGCAATTATTATGACGCATGCACACTTTGATCACAGGGGTTCACTGATAGAACTCGCGGAAGAATGGGATGTACCGGTGTATTGTCATCATCAGGAAATGCCTTATCTGACCGGAAAGGCATCTTACCCGCCACCAGATCCATCAGTAGGTGGTGGAGCAATGGCCTTAATGTCATTTATCTATCCGAAATCACCCATCAATGCAGAAGAATATGTAAAGGAATTACCTGCGGATGGAAACATTGAAGAACTGGAAGACTGGACATGGATACATACTCCAGGCCACACTGCCGGACATATCAGCCTGTTCCGTGAAAAAGATGGTGTGATGATAGCAGGTGATGCATTTGTTACAACAATGCAGGAATCATTTCTTGCAGTTGTTTCACAAACAAAATTTGTTTGTGGCCCTCCAAAATATTTTACGCCGGACTGGGGCGCTGCTGCCCGTTCAGTAAAAGCACTTGCCGCCATGGAACCTAATGTGATTGCCACAGGACATGGTCAATCGATGTATGGTAAAGAAGCAAGGAAAGAATTACACAAACTGGCGAAAAATTTCTGGAAGCAGGGCATTCCGGCTGCTGGTCGGTATGTAAAGGAAGCTGCTACATTTGATGAGGATGGTATGCCAACGCATATTCCTCCGGCCCGTAATACAATGCTGGTGAAGATACTTGCTGCTGCTGCACTGGTAACGCTTGGTGTTATCATTTATAAACAAAGAAAAAGCACCAAAGGGTTTAAGAAAAAACTCAGCACTAGTTTGGGAAAATCGTTGATGGTAAGTTCACTGGGTGTGCTTGGTGCCTCAGCACCTGCGTCGCCTGCTGTTCCTTCCATACCAGCAATTCCTTCAATATAATATTTTGAACCACGGAGGCAGCCCTGTCTCCGTGGTTCATGTGCTTACTTCAATTTTCTTTGATAAAGCTGGATTGCATTTTCAAATCCGAAATACAATGCATCGCAGATCAATGCATGTCCTATGCTTACTTCATCCAGCCATGGAATCTGCTGATGAAAATATTGCAGGTTATTCAGATCAAGGTCGTGACCAGCATTAATTCCCAGTCCGGAATTACGTGCAGCTTCAGCAGCTTTTATATAGGGAATTACAGCAGCTTCCATTTTGCCTTTTGAGGCTTCCTTTGCATATGCTTCAGTATAAAGTTCAATGCGATCAGTTCCTGTTTCAGCAGCACCATTTACCATGGCTTCCACCGGATCAACAAAAATTGAAACACGGATGCCTGCTTTCTGGAAAACCGGAATAATTTCTTTGAGGTAATCCTTATGCCTGATGGTGTCCCATCCATGATCAGAAGTAATCTGGTTCAGTTCATCAGGTACAAGTGTAACCTGGTGGGGTTTGGTTTCGAGTACGAGGTCAACAAATTTTTGTTCCCGTGAATTGCCTTCAATATTGAATTCTGTTGTAATGATTTTTTTTATCGCCCGAACATCATCATATCTTATGTGACGTTCATCAGGACGTGGGTGAACGGTTACACCATCTGCACCAAAACGCTGTGCGTCGATTGCGGCTTTTACAACATCGGGATTGTTTCCGCCACGGCTGTTTCGCAGGGTTGCAATTTTATTGATGTTCACTGAAAGTTTAGTCATTTCGTAAAGTTAAGAATTGGCTGCTAGCTGGTGGCCGGTAGCAGTGGGCACAAATCCAAAGTTATTGGCGTACCTGAATTTGCTTATCAATGAAATATCCTGGTGTACGTTCAGCCTGAATTCTTTGATTGGTAATTGTTTACCATCAAAAAAGAAAAAACCTTTATATCCGAAATTGATAAGCTCCAGGAAAATAATTTTCATTGCATCCTCACCAATATGACGTGCTTCACATTCAATCAATAGTACTGGTTTTGCTTCAGCAAGAATCTTACGCGCTCCTTTGATGACCTGTTGTTCATGTCCTTCCACATCAATCTTTATAAATTGTGGTGTCAGTTTGTGCTGATCACAATATTCGTCTAGTGTGATTACTTCCACGGATTCTTTTAAAGCATTTTCATATTTGTTGTTAAGGGATGCTTCAAAAGAAATGGCATACAACTGGGGCTGAATAAACAAATCCCTTTTTCCAGGTATATCAGAAACAGCAAGGTGTTCCACTTTTACATTTCCGTTGAATAATTTTTCAAGAAGAAGCGCACCTTTTGTTTGGGGTTCAAAGGCTATGACTGTTCCATGCGTTCCAACAACTTTTTTTATCCAGTAAGTATACCCGCCTTTGTGCGCGCCGATATCCAATGCAGTATTTCCAGGATGAAGATGATCCATCATGAACCTGATACCTCCTTTGTCGGCCTGGTAACGATACCTGAAGGCGCGATGTATCAATTTCAGTTTTTCCAGGATGATCATAATTCTTTCCATGTATGATCGGCGAGCAATTGTACTGCAGCAACAAAATTTTTATATGGCATGGCGGCGCCCCATTCTTTTGGAGAAATTAGTGATATCATGTGTGAGCTGTCCTGCTTCTGGTATAAATAATATACCTGTCCGATCTCAGGTTTAAAAGAAAGCTTTGCATTATATATCAGCATGGAAAGTTCTTTTCGTTTATGAATTTCCTGCGCCTGCAGTGCAAGTAATTCAATCTGCTTTCGTATCTGGTCGAGCTGCATGTTGGTTTGTTCTTCCATGGCTGTAAGAGCCTTGTGGCGGATTACACCTTCTTCGGTTGGTTTAACAAGAGCGCCGGATACAGAAGTTGAATAGGGCATCACGCTCATTTGACGGTGGTAAAATTCTGTATTGGTAAAAGATGTTCCATCATGCCTGAAACCCTGGTGGGTGATTTTCAGATAACCATTGGGCATGATTTCATGTACTACGTGTAGTAATGCCTGTCCACCACGGTAAAAATGTAATTCAAAGTTGATGCTGTCAACAAAAACTACCTGTACTTCATCTGCCAATTGTTCATTTTCTGAAGGATGCAAATCTCCGTCTGCTAAAATGGAATATTCAGAAGTATATCCCTGGTTTTCGATCGTTATCCAGTTGTGACTGATGATAAGTTTTTTACTGTTTTCAGGTGATTCAATTTTATAAATACCACTTTTTGGGCGGTCACCGTTTTCATAATTGCCCTTTTCAGGAAATAATTGCCAGCTGCCAATAAAATTATAAGCCTTGACCATGGAGAGAGAGAAAGAGGATTTTTATGATGATAATGATTAAAAATGATTTTATGAAAGTTCTTCGCCAGTTAAGAATACGACAATGTAATTTCTAAACTCCCGGCGACTCCAATGTCTATGATATTTATATTTCATTATGTCTGTTTAGAATCAGAAAGGATTTTTTTCATCACGATAAATTCCAGGTTCTTTCTTGGAACACCAAAACGTGAGTCTGAATGAAATGGTTTCTTTTCTTCTGTAACATGGTATCCATTCCGGTTGTACCATGCAATCAATTCTGCCCGTTCTGAAATTACTGTCATTTCAATTTTACTACATCCATTTTTAAGTGCATGTTTTTCTGCTGCGCCCAGCAATTTTTTGCCAATACCCTTTGCCTGTATCCACGGAGAAACTGAAAGCATGCCAAGGTACATGGAGTTTCCCCGTTTTTCCAGGTAAACACAACCTGTAAGGTCTTCACCATCATTATTTTTTAATATCACTGACCCGGTTTTTTCTATCAATTCACGAAGTGAAGATTCATCAATGCGCATATTTCCTTCAATCAGATCTGCTTCATGCGTCCATCCCTGTTTCGCTTCTTCACCCCTGTAGGCACTGTTTACAAGCTTTACTATATAAGGTATATCTGCCGTAGTAGCAATTGAAATCTTTTCATTCTGCATCCGGACAAAGCTACATCGCTAAGAGATAAAGGAGTAAAAGAGAAAGGAACTAATGAATTCTTTTTCCTTTTTTTCCTTTTTTCTCCTAGCAACAAATTGTATTGTTACGATAAAAAGCTACATGGCTAAGAGATAAAGGAGTAAAGGGGATAGCAACTAATGATACTCTTTTTTTTCTTTTTCCCCTTATTCTCTTAGCAACAA
>JBJMLW010000184.1:0-2006 GCA_045805105.1 Flavisolibacter sp.
CAATCATTCCCTACACCAACATCATAATATAAACCAATAAGACTCGAAACCATTGCAGTTGCACCGGTACTGAGACCAATGCCGATGGAATAAACTATCGTTATAACGGATTCGGTCAGTCCAACTGTGGCAATTGCATTTTCGCCGAGTCTGCCAACAAAGAACATATCAACTACGGCAAAGACAGATTCAAGACTCAATTCAAGTATCATCGGCACAGCTAAAAGAATTATGGCCTGCCTAATGCTGCCTTTTGTATAATCGTAATATTCACCGCGAAGTGATCGTTTGATCAGGGATAGGAAAAAAGAAAATTTATTTGTAAAAACAGGCGTCTGTTGCATATGAAATGTTTAATGGTAAAAAAGTGGCAATGCCAGAGATAAAGGAAGGCCTTAAAACATGTTAAAGCCGGTGATGGGCTTCATATGCGACAGTTATGAACAACGAAAGTAAATGTAATGCGGTAAAACAACAAGAAAGAGGTTTAATTTCCCATTACCTGAAGATATTGGTGTATGAATTGAGGTAATTGTTTCCTTCTGTACTGCATGATGAATCTTGGATGTGGAAGAGGAATGATTTCCCCGAACCATTTGTGTATTGAATTCAGGTGCAATAAGTATTTATAATTTTTTTCTCCACCAATGCAGAATATTTTTTCTGTTGAGGTATGATATGAAATGAGCCGGTTGATATTTTCTGTAATAAACGGTTCTATTGTTTTTACAAGTTCGGTATCATCATAGTAGTTCACATTTTTTCCGTGCCTCGTAAATCCCAGCGGACATACGGAACCAATTAAATAATTGGAATAAAATTTTTCAGGGCCTCCATATTCCCTGATCATTGTATAAATGAATTCTGCTGAAAGTTCAGTTCCGTTACCCAGCGTGTGGTCTATGCAGCAATCATGTTTCAGTTGCCTCGGTGCTGTAAAATTTACTCCCGTAACACCAGCCCCGTAACGACCAGGATTAATACCAAGGAAAATCCTTCGTGAATTTTCATCAGCATAATATTTCCTGAAAAAAGTTTCAGACAAAGAAAATATTTGTGGGTTCTTTTGCGGAAATAACCATTTAATATCACCCGGTAAATTATCGGGTGGGCTGAGCTTTTGATAAAATGAAATCATGTGTTCTGCCCAGTTCATAATTTTGCTGTCATTTGTATAGTTAAGCTATGCAGTAAATCATCAGATGGCACGGTGTAAAAGATGAGTTTTCAGCAATGGCAAGAATATTGAGTACATCTGATGCTGAATTCAGGAGGCCATTCTGATTTAAATATTCCTATTCGTTAATGAACACAATCGTTTATCCTGGCCATCCTTATCCATTGGGTGCACTCTGGGATGGTAAGGGTGTAAATTTCGCACTTTATGCTGAGAATGCAACGGGCGTTGACCTGTGTTTGTTTAATGCTACTGATGACCGGCGCACTTCTGAACAAATTCCGGTTACCGAAGTTTCTCATCATGTGTGGCATCTATATATTCCTGATCTCAGGCCAGGTCAGTTGTATGGATACCGGGTATATGGGCCGTATGAACCAGAAAATGGTCATCGGTTCAATCCAAATAAACTACTGATAGATCCATATGCGAAAGCAATAGCCGGAACCCTGCAGTGGCATGATGCTGTTTTTGGTTACCAGGTAGGACACCCGGAAGAAGATTTAAGTTTTAGTGATGTTGATAGTGCACCGTATATTCCAAAATCTGTAGTTGTTGACCATAATTATGACTGGGGGGATGATCGTCCGCCAAAGATCCCCTATCATCAAACAATTATTTACGAGACACACGTGAAGGGCTTTACCCGCCTTCATCCGGAAATTCCTGAAGAAATCCGTGGATCATATGCGGCCATTGCCCACCCTGTAACAATCAATTACCTGAAACAATTAGGCATCAACGCCATCGAACTGATGCCCGTTCACCATTTTATCAGTGAAAGAAATTTATATGAACAGGGATTGACAAATTACTGGGGATACAATTC
>JBJMLW010000185.1:0-4792 GCA_045805105.1 Flavisolibacter sp.
TTCATTATTCTTCCATCCGTGCGTGCAGTAAGTTCCCAATCCTCTCCTTTTTCAAGTTTTTCAAAGAATGAATTCGGAATGCGAACAGAATTGTTCGAATTCTGTCCACTCACTGTACGGTAAGCTTCTCCTTCATAATCACTTGCATAACCTGCATTGATAAGAGCTCCTACCTTTTTTTCCTCTTCCACTTTCCAGTTGATGAAACTCATGATTTCAGGGTGATCAAGGTCAAGACAAACCATTTTAGCAGCACGTCTTGTTGTACCACCACTTTTGATCGCACCAGCGGCACGATCACCAATTTTGAGAAATGACATCAGTCCGCTTGATGTTCCGCCGCCACTCAGTTTTTCTCCTTCACCTCGCAGATTGGAAAAGTTTGTTCCTACGCCGGAACCATATTTAAAAATCCGTGCTTCACGAACCCACAGATCCATAATTCCACCATCACTCACCAGGTCATCTTCCACGCTGAGAATAAAACAGGCATGGGGCTGGGGACGTTCGTATGCAGATGTGGATTTTTTTAGAATACCATCTACCTGGTCAACAAAATAATGTCCCTGTGGCTTTCCGGTAATGCCATAGCTTTCATGAAGACCTGTATTGAACCATTGCGGTGAATTGGGAACACACATCTGGTTCAGGATTGAATAAACCAGTTCTTCATAAAAGATCTGGGCATCATCAAACGATGCAAAATAACCGTAACGTTCTCCCCACACACGCCAGCAATTTGCCATTCGATGCGCCACCTGTTTTACTGAAGTTTCCCGACCGAGAGAACCATCAGGCTGCGGAACGCCTGCCTTACGGAAATATTTCTGCGCCAGGATATCCGTAGCAATCTGACTCCACTGCCTTGGAACTTCCACGTTATTCATTTCAAATACCACCTCGCCGCTCGGGTTGCGGATAATCGAGGTACGGTAGTCGTATTCAAACTGGTCAAATACATTAATATCTTCAAGGGTATACTTGCGGTGGAACTTCAGTCCTTTGGTGGTCGATTTTTTTATACTGGCCATAACGTTTTTTTTATAGGTTTTGGGGAGTTAGTAATTATCCGGTGGACGACGAAAATATCTTTAGCGTTTTGAAAATGAAAGGAGGAAATATCAACAGTTGTGGATAAGCAATGTTGTGAAATTTCATACCTCGCGCCAGTAGTGCAATACGTGTTGTTGAGCCTGAAAATTTATTTTTTTCACCGAAATTTTTTTCAGTGAATGCAAAAAATCCCATATGTATTACGATCGATGATGTGAGATTTATTGATTTACGATTTTATTTTGACAAAATCATGTGTAGAATCAAATGAAAAAAATGTTTTGAACCACAGTGATACAGTTACACGGTGTAACACAGTGTAACCCTGTAACTCTGTGCCTGTGGCAAACATTTAGAGGAAATAGCTTCCCATTGGCAAAAGTTTTGCATTTTTGCAGATAATGGTTCCAATGAAGATGCAGGTTTATCCAATGCTTTTGGAGAAGAAAAAGACCGGGAAAAAGTCCTTTGCCGTACTTATTGATCCTGATAAAGTTTCCTCTTCGTCGCTTCATGATATTATTTCAAATGCGGTTGATGCGAATGTGGATTTTTTATTTGTTGGTGGAAGCCTGGTGATCTCCAATCATCTTGATGACTGCATCGAACAGATCAAAAAATCCTGTAACATCCCTGTTCTACTGTTTCCCGGAAGTCCCTCACAAATCAGCAGGCATGCTGATGCGCTTCTTTATCTTTCATTGATATCAGGACGAAATGCTGACCTGTTGATCGGCCAGCATGTAGTTTCAGCCCCATTTGTAAAGAAGAGTGGCCTTGAAATCATTTCCACCGGTTATATGGTAATAGATGGTGGCACTGCCACAACGGTTTCATATATCAGTAATGCCACTCCTATTCCATCAAATAAGTCGGAAATAGCGATGTGCACTGCAATGGCGGGAGAAATGCTTGGCATGAAAGTTATCTATATGGATGCAGGCAGCGGGGCCAGGGATGCAATTTCTGAAGAAATGATCAGCATTGTTTCAAAACATATTACGGTTCCCCTGATTGTAGGTGGTGGCATACGCGATGCAGAAAAAGCTTATCTGAATTGCAGGGCAGGTGCAGATGTGATCGTGATAGGTAATGCAATTGAAAAAGATATCTCACTGATCGCTGAAATGGCTGCTGCTGTTCATTCTGTTCCTATACTTCGGTAAAATGAAATCTGCTATACTTTTATCTGCTTTTTTTCTTTCAGTAACATTGTTTGCTCAGCATACAAATGTAATGATCAGCAATTCGTTCTCACCGGAAGAACCGAGTATCATGATCAGTACAAAAAATCCAAAAAACGTTGTGGCAGGCGCAAATATCAGATCAGGATATTATTCATCCGATACTGGAAGAACATGGACGCAGCAATTGCTTACGAGCACTTATGGTGTTTATGGTGATCCAACGATCATTTGCGATACAAGCGGACAATTTTATTTTTTTCATCTCTCCGATCCTCCCGGAACTGCATTCCTTGACCAGATTGTTGTACAGAAATCTACAGACCAGGGACATTCCTGGAGTACCGGTACATCTATTGGATTGAATCCTGCAAAGGAGCAGGACAAACAATGGTCTGTTGTAGATACGAGAAATAACACTATTTATACGTCGTGGACGCAGTTTGATAATTACGGAAGTACAAACCCTGCAGACAGTTCACACATCCTCTTTTCAAAATCAACTGACGGTGGAAACACATGGTCAGCAGCATTGCGGCTCGATCAGAAAGGAGGCGATTGCCTTGATGATGACAATACAGTAGAAGGCGCAGTACCAGCTGTGGGACCTAACGGTGAAGTGTATGTGGCATGGGCAGGGCCGAATGGACTTGTATTTGATAAATCTATGGATGGAGGCACTACATGGATGACGACAGATAAAATCGTTACCTCTATACCTGGCGGCTGGGCATATGATATACCTGGAATTTATAGGGCAAATGGATTACCTGTTACAGTATGTGATGTAAGCAATGGTCCGCAACGTGGAACAATTTATATTAACTGGAGCGATCAGCGTAACGGTACGGGAGATACAGATGTATGGCTGATTAAATCAACAGATGGCGGCAATACCTGGAGCTCACCTGTTCGAGTGAATGATGATGCTGCGGGTAAACAACAATTTTTTACCTGGATGGCGGTCGATCAAAGAAACGGCGACCTCTATTTTGTTTTTTATGATCGTAGAAATTACGCCGACAACAGAACGGATGTATATATGAGCCGGTCACGTGATGGTGGATCTACATTTCAAAATTTCAGGGTTAGCGAATCACCCTTTGCTCCTGCTTCCAATATTTTTTTTGGAGACTATAATAATCTTTCTGTTCAAAATGGAGTTGTAAGACCCATATGGACACGGTTGGATAATGGGCAGCTAAGTATCTGGACAGCCATTGTGGATACTGCTGCGCTAAATACAGTAACAGGGATCAGCATACCATCAGCAGATGCAGAAAATGTTGCGGCTTATCCAAATCCTTTCAACAATAACTCATTTGTTTCCTTCAAACTCAGAAGGCCGGGCATTGTGTCGGTTGACATATTTGATGTAACCGGAAAATTAATCGCACGACCGCTTCACCGGAAATTATATCCATCAGGTAAATTTATTGAGCGCATTAAAGCACAGGAACTTCAGATATCTCCCGGAACGTATTTTTATCGAATAACGATCAATAGAGAAATGTTTGTGCAGAAGATGATTCAGGTGGAGTAAGAAGTCGACAGTCGGCAGCTCAGGCCAAGGTCGACAGCACATTTTGTTTCAAATGGAATTTGGTACCAATCACCCATTCGTCTTCCTTCCTAGTTCTATTGTTCCTTGTTCTATTGTTCCTTGTTCTATTGTTCCTTTGTTCCTAGTTCTATTATCCATTTCAATTATTTCTCAATGGCAATAGCTACACCTTGTCCAGCGGCATTTTGTTATTTATTCAACTCTTTTAAATTAATCCTGGACGGCGTATCCGTACCGTCAACAATGGTTCTAACGCCAACGGTGATGGCTTTAATAATATTTGTCATACGTTCAATATCTATAGTTCTTACATCATCACATGGCTGGTGATAACACGGGTCCGAATCATTACTGCTCATGATGGAGTGAGATGGAATTCCTTTTTTTGCAAAGGAATAATTATCAGAACGCCAGAAAAGCCGTTTTGAGAGATCAGGATCTTTGATGATTTTTATCTTTTGTCCTTCCAGGTTTTTTTTCATGATGCCCTCAAAGTCTGAAAGCCACGTACCGGTAATAAAAAAAGAATTATTCTTCAATTGTCTTCCGATCATTTCAATATTAATATCGGCAACCACTTTTTCCGGTTTGATATATGGCACAAAAGCAATAGAACCGTACAGGCCCAGCTCTTCGCCGGCAAACGTGCAGAAGATCAGTGTACGTTCATTATCATTTCTCATGGAATAATAATGGGCAAGTTCAAGTACCGCTGTTGTACCGGATGCATCATCGTTAGCACCGTTGTAAATTCCTTCTCCGGGTATAACACCCATATGATCATAATGAGCAGAAAAAATGATTACTTCTTCAGGCTTTATTTTTCCTGGAAGTACACCAATTATATTTTGAAGAACCAATTCGTGGTTATAATGACCTGTGGAATCCTTTTGTATTTGTTCGTTTGATAATTGCTCAGTTGAAAACGGCAGAAAATATGAATCCAGTCCGGGGAAAAACTGTAAGGAGTCCTTCCTGAATTCATCCGAAA
>JBJMLW010000186.1:0-2225 GCA_045805105.1 Flavisolibacter sp.
ATATTCTGCGGCTTTGAACTTTCCATTTGAATCATTTTACATTATGATTTGGAAGCACCGCTTTTCGGCGACGTTTTCATTTTTGATAACATAGATTCCCAGTGCCTGGCCTTTTGCTCTAACTCCAAAGTTTCATAAATATGATTTTCAAAATTCCTGTAGAACGCAATTTCAACAGGGGGCTTGTCTTCAATATCGAAGTGCAACACGATCTTCTCAAGGTATTGTTCCGCTTTATTGCCCTTTGCATCATTCCCTCTAACCGTTCCATAAACTTTCTTTACGGTGCAGTTTGTTACCTCCTTCATATCAATGATGTCAGAACTGTAACCATTGTTTTCTTTGACCACAATAAGGACCTGGCGTTGAATTCCGTCAAATCCGAGCACACAGTTATGAAGCACCTCCTGGCCTGAAAAACTTAACTTATTTTCTATTCCGGCCTGGCTAAAGAATTTCAACAGGTCGTTCATGACCCGACGCTTATGCCTGTTGTGAACGATGATAAGGATAAGACAGATGGATATAAGAGAACCCACAAGGATGAAGGCAATAATTAAGGATGACATGACAAATGTTTATGGTTAAATGTTGATAAAGGTTTCTCCCAGGAAGCCGGGTCGAAATGATTATGACACACCCGTGCAGTAAGGCTATACATTATTCAATGCATTAGCACTTGCATGATAATTTGCCTGTAGCAAATCACTTTAAGTGGTTCCGATGAAAAAACTCTTTGATTGATGAATGTGCAAAATCGCCAGGCCAGGGAATGGAAGATCAGGCCTGGGTTAAAGATTTAAAGATCTTAAGGCTGGAGAAATAAAATAACTGCGGACAAAAAGGAATAAACTCGGGGAACGACCAGGTATAGCAATCACTCATGTCGAGGATGAGCGGCCTGAAAGGCTTCTTTGATGGAGTATGATTGCGCTGATCGATCATTCATACAAACATAACGAAGAAAACTTCACTTAATAGTGAAACAGCTAAAGAATTAGTTAAAGCTTTATGACAACGTTAAGGTCATACTGAATAAATGATTTCTTATCCTCTTTCATTATCATCCAGTATATCATCGAGGCTTGGCTCCGCTGCATAAACAAAATCGGGTAGCCCTTCCTGTTTTACAATCGTCCAGTGATCCTTTTTTTTGCGCATGATGAAGACGGTGCTGATTCCATTTTGCAGGATGCTGACATTGTAAACAATTTCTCCGAACAGGGGAGTTCTGTAAAACGTGTAATTCGTACCATTGATCACCTGGTCAAAAACCTTTCTCATAGCGCCGAAAATATGGATTAAACCGTTCTTTTATTTTTAAATAATATCCACTAGTAAAGTCAATGGAACTTACTTTAAAGCCCGGAAGCAAATGTGAATACTTTCGGGTTCGCAAATTAATCGCAATCCGTATTGTGACCAAACCGGATGATATGCCCGTCGGGACATTCCACCAGCATTTCCCGCATATTCCATTCCTTTGTATCAGGCTCTGAGAGGATCTTTGCACCGGTGGTCTTTATCGACTCATAATACTCATCTACGTTCTCAACCATTATCGCTATCCACGTTCCTGGATTTCCCTGGTCAGTTTTGCAAAAAAATACTTCAACATCATCCCTGTAAACCCCGCCAAATGTGGAGGGGCTATCCCATTCCCATTTGTTTTGGAATTTTAACTGCTCAATAAAATAGGTAACGCTCTTTGATACGTCAGATGCATAAAGAATCGGTACCGCCTTTTTGAATTTCATTTCGATATTTTTTTCAAACATTTTGATCGTAGTACTGCCTGGAAAACATCTAATCACAATGTAATGCCGCCGAAAATCCGAACGGCCTTTACAAAGGCAGGTATCTCAAGCGCGGGCTTTTTTTATGGCCTGGCCAAATGCTTACCAATTCTTATATCGCTCCGCTACCGGGCCGATGGGCATATTGGCCGGCGGTGTTTTTGCGCTCATAATGATGATGTCCCTTGTTCCTCTCCCATTATTTACAGCCGGATCAGCCACCTTCAGATCCGATCCATAATGCCAGACTCTTTTATCATTCCAATAGATCAACGTGCCGGCAGGGATCACATCATCGAAAATTAATTCTTCAGTTTTCTTTCCGTTATCATCCATTACGTACTGGCTCACACCGGAATCTTCTGTAATGTTGTTGCGGTTCACCACCAACATGCCCACATGCCGGTTACCATCCTGGTGAAAACCTTC
>JBJMLW010000187.1:0-4764 GCA_045805105.1 Flavisolibacter sp.
TGATGCATCCGGAAAAGGAAAGTGTCATGAGAGCGGTGAGGAATATATTCTTGAAAATAATGCTGTGAGAAAAATCACGCCTGCATGAAGGACTTTGCCTTGATCGGGGCGGCGGGTTTTATTGCACCACGTCATTTGCGCGCTATCCAGGAAACAGGAAACCGCCTGGTGGCCGCTCTAGATCCTTCCGATTCCGTGGGCATTCTCGATCATTACTTTCCCGACGCAAGTTTTTTTACTGAGCTCGAACGTTTCGACAGGCAGTTTGTAAAATTGCGAAGGAAAAAAAAGCCGGTTGATTTTCTTTCTGTCTGTTCTCCTAATTACCTCCACGATGCGCACATCAGGTTTGGCTTAAAGCACCAGGCAGATGTGATCTGTGAAAAACCTCTCGTACTGAATCCATGGAATGTTGAAACAGTACAGCAGGTGCAGGAAGAAACAGGAAAAAATGTTTTTAATATTCTCCAGCTACGGCTTCACCCACAGATTGCCGCTTTGAAAGAAAAAATTCAGAAGGGCAAACGCGGCGAAGTTTATGATATTGATCTCGTTTACATTTCCGCGCGTGGTAAATGGTATTATACCAGCTGGAAGGGAGAAGAAGATAAGTCCGGCGGTATTGCCACCAACATCGGCATTCACTTTTTCGATATGCTGTTATGGATCTTCGGAAAAGTTATCGGCAATACGGTTCATGTGCATACGCACGACCGTGCTGCAGGTTTTCTGCATCTTGAAAGGGCGAGGGTTCGCTGGTTTCTCAGCATCAATGATGAAACGTTACCTGTAACAATTGAACCAGGTGCACAACGTATTTACCGTTCAATCACAATCGGCGGTGAAGAGATCAGGCTGAACGATGGATTCAACGACCTGCATACGAAATCGTATGAAAAAATTTTACGGAATGAAGGTTTTCCTTTACAAGAAGCTATTCCTTCCATTGAACTGGTGCACCGCATACGCACTGATAAACCAATAGGATTGAAAGGCGATTATCATCCGCTGGCAGCATTGCCTTTGAGCAAACATCCATTTGAGCCGTGAAGAGGGCCACTAAGGCACAAAGGCGCTAAGGCGCACAAAGTCTTTGTGAATCTTTGTGCCTTAGTGCCTTTGTGGCAAAAGATTTATTTCCTTTCGAGTAAATAGTACCGGTCGGGGATATTTAAAAAGTTGTATCCATAGTTTCCGGTGATCACTGCCTTCCATATTTTACCGGTTTCTGATGCATCAACATTCAGCTGCCGGATCTCGTGACCACCATCCTGTGTCTGTACCAGTTTTGAAGTAATTAATTTATTGGAAGGACTGGTGATCTGCAAAGCATTCACCTGCACTTTGTAATCGACAGTTGAAATATTTTTTGGAAAGAAAATATAAGATGGATAATAGTCTGCATTATAGGTATAGGTATTTATCGGGTCATCAAATTTTTGGTAAAAAGCCATGATACCCCTGGGTGCTCCTTCGAAAAACACCAGGCCGTCGTCAACCTTTACTTCCATGCGGTATGCTGTTCCCGGTCCTGCATTAATGAAAATAGTTGTTTCACCTGCAGGAACAGTAAACTTCAATTCACCTGAAGGTTTATCGAGTGGAAATGCAAGGTTGGAAGTATAATTTTTATCAATACCGCTAATCGTCGCCTTCTGTTTCGAAGCAGCATGCTTCAGGGTATATTTAATTTTTACTTCTGTTTTCTTTTCAGAATAAATTCCGAAATAACCGCGGGCCACGAAGTCGCCACCAATAACAAATGACTTTTTTGGTTTGTACTGATTGCCCAGTTGTTTCAGTACATCTTTATAAGTATAATCAAGCGCCTTTGAAGAAGCCGGATATTTTTTCTTCATATCACTGAAATTGCTTTCAACCGTTGCTGTTGCAAGTCCCTGCGGAATTTTATTCCACGTGGTCTTAGATCTTTCAGTCTCGGGGAACCAGTCGAGGTGCAGCTGCTGGTACATATTGTAATCCTTATCCGATTTCGGTACATGAAGAAAAGTATAGGAAACAAGCTGCATGATCCTGTAGCTGTGAACAATTTTGGTTTCATATATCTTCCAGGCGTATGTTGATAAAGGAATAAGTCTGTCTTTCAATGATCCTTTATTTTCGCGCGACTGGTAAACGAGGTTTGCATACTGCAGGTACATCTTCAGTTCACTGATCCTTTTTTGAACTTCAGTATCAGATGATGCAGATGATGCCTTTTCTACAAGAGAAATTGCCTGGCTCATTTGTTTGTCGGAAAAGTTTGGATCATTATAAAAAAGCTGGAACAGCTGTTGGGAAGGATCGGAAGCAGTTTTATAAAGGTCTTTTGTTAATTGCGAAAGATTTTTCTTCCAGTCTGCATCGCCTTCGGACATATACCGGCCAATGATCCATAAGGGAATACCAGTTGAGAATTTACTGTAAGAAGTTTCATAGGTGGTTCCTTCCGAACCACTCTGCACGCTCTGAACAAGTCGTTGCATTGCTTCTTCCAGGCTAAGTCCACCGGGAACATCATACTGTGCATCCGCATATTTAAAGTAATCGTACAATCCAAAGCGTTTTACTTTGGCAGACCACAGCTGGATGAATGACGGACCATAAGCGATATTCTGGAATTGATAGGGAATAAGCTGAACAAACACGCGCGGATTCAAAGGAAATGAAGGTGGTTCTGCATGCGTATTGTATGCATACATGTTCACCCCAATGTTTGGATGGTCAGGAAAAAGTTTATCCAGTTTTTCTGCTGCTGCATTCGCAAGGCCGAATACCTGGTCGCTGATGGAAGGAAGTTTACGGTTGGCATTTTCCGGGAAATCATTCAGAAAGCCACCCCCATCAGCAGGTTCTACTGAAACAAAATCAGTATGACCTTTCGGAGGAAGGTGATAGGAAGGCGATGTAAATCTTTTCAATGCCCAGTCCACATAAAAATTTACCGCTTCTTTATTTAAATAATTTGGCTTGATGGTCTGGTCGGCCGGGCTGCCGGTAAAGGATGATGACAGCCAGTCGGGATGTTTCTTCAGTACTTCCCTGTTGTCAAGAATAAAGCCTTCACCGCTATGGCCGGCAAGTGGATAAGCTGCTCCGAATCCGTTTCGAAGTTTCCAGATCATCCAGCTTTGTTCAACACTTTTGTCGGGATCAGGGTTTACTGAGCCAAGTCCACCTGTTCCTGCAAAATTCCTGATCTGGAGAAACGGTTTGTCAATGATATCTTTTTTGAGCCCGAAAGGATTTGAAACCGAAGGCGTGATGGTATACAATTCATCGGGCAGGTAAAATTTAAAGCCGAGTGATCTAAGGTGCTTGTATATGGCAAAGGTGAGACCTTCATACGATGATGATGTGATAATGAGAAGACTTGATCCATCACTTTGATAGCGGAAACTTTCCTTGGTTTTGAATTCGGGTTGGTCGGCCACCTTTAAAATAATACCGGTAGTAACATCTGTTGGGTTTGAAACCGACTTCCAGGGAGAACCTGTTGCATGTGAAAGAAGCGTGGTAACATCAGTTGCTACATTCCTTGCAAATGCAGGCGGTGCATAAAAAGAATAAGAATTCTGTGCGCTGCTTACAGCGTAACAGAATATTGACAAAGTGAGCAGAAAATAATTTTTCAGAAGAATGCGTGCTCGTTTTGTATGTTCCGGTTTTTTCATATTGGCTCAATATTATTCTTTAGAATAGAAAAACGTATATATTTTGTAAGCCGATCTGATAATAAAATCCTAATAAAATCAATATATGGCTTTAGATCTTAATGGAAAATCAATACTTGTAACCGGGGGAGCAGGATACATCGGTTCGGTGCTGGCAAGGCTGCTACTCGAAAACGGTTATAAGGTGAGGGTGCTGGATGCGCTGATGTTTGGCGGAGAACCCATTCTTGACCTGCTCAATCATTCCAACTTCGAATTCGTCAAAGGCGACGTTCGCAATGAAGAAGACGTTACCAAAGCAGTGAAGAATGTTTATGCTGTTGCGCATCTCGCTGCAATTGTTGGTGACCCTGCCTGTGCCCAGCAACCAGAACTGGCCCGTTCCACGAACCTCGAAGGAAGTAAAAATCTTTACAGGATCGCTAATAAAAATGGTGTTGAGAGATTTGTTTTCGCATCCACCTGCAGTAATTATGGTAAAATGGATGATCCCAATTCATATGTTACTGAAACATCGAAGCTGGCTCCTGTATCACTTTATGCAGAAAGCAAAGTAGCTACTGAACAATTTTTATTGGAGCAGCCACGCACGAATGTTTGTTTACCAACCTGCCTCAGGTTTTCTACAGTTTATGGACTATCACTTCGTCCACGCTTTGACCTTACGGTAAATGAATTCGCAAAAGAGATGGCACTCGGTAGAGAGCTGGTTGTTTTTGGAGAACAGTTCTGGCGTCCCTACTGTCATGTGGTTGACCTGGCGCGTTCCGTCATTGCCGTCATCGAAGCTCCATCAAAGAAAGTAGCCTTTGAAGTTTTCAATGTAGGAGATACAAAAGAAAACTACCAGAAGCAGATGATTGTAAATGAAGTAACCAAACAGATTCCGGGTGCCAAAGTAAAATATGTTTCAAAAAATGAAGACCCCCGTGACTACCGTGTTGGCTTTGAAAAAATAAAAGAACGCATTGGCTTCAGCATCACCAAAACAGTTCCTGAAGGAATTGCACAGATCATCAAGGCGGTGAAGGAAGGATTTATTCTGAACCCTGATGACGCCAAATACAGAAATGTAAACTAGTCCTATGAA
>JBJMLW010000188.1:0-8806 GCA_045805105.1 Flavisolibacter sp.
ATTAGCTTAACAGCCTGGCTGTTGTTGTTTTGTAATGAAGACATGTATTACCTGGGACACTGGGAGCATATGTCTTAATGATATTGTACAACAGCAAAATCGGTAGGTTGGAGGCGGGGGAGGGAGGGCCCCCCAGGGGCTCCATTCCGTATCAAAAGTTTCAAATGAATATCTCTCCTCAATTAAGTTGAGTCAGCTATTGTAAGCCTGTGTCAAATCCATCTCGTTAAACTGTCAGATCAAATCCAAACTTTACAATTTACTGCATGCCTCCCATGCCAGCTTCTTCTTCTTTCTTCGGAGTGCTAATTTTTCTGGCGTATGCGACGCCTCGCTGCGAAGTTCTTTGTGAGCGCAGCAGCTCATTTAAAACTAAGCACTACCAAATTTCGGGGTCTCTATTTTGTATTTCCACTTTCCTATTTCATACGTTCTTGCAGCTTCAGGCTTGTAGCCTGTAGCTTTTTTTTCCGTTAGCTTTGATCATGAAAACTTTATTATTTTTCGGTTTCAGTTTTTTTCTAACAATGCATAGCATGGCGCAGGATATCTGGAAGATTTCTCTGAACGAGAAAATCATTTTTAGTGCCAGCGCAGAAAACCAAGAAAAGAATATTGTTAATATCAAATCATCCGATCTTCAAAAGAAAAAAGAGTTTTCCCTGGTCTATACCGAAAAGCCAAAGAAAACAGATTGGATCAGGTCTATCATCGTAGTCGGAGAAGATGATCATGAACTGCTGCGAGAAGAAAATAGTAAGATCAAAATAAAAAATGCAGCACTTGATTCTTTATTTGCAAAATCAAAAACTTTAAAGATCTACACTATCTCGCTTCCAAAAGATCCCGCAAAGCGCGCCACTGTAAGAGTACGGAGAGTACATTTGTGCACAGTGATCAAGCAATGAAAAGTAAAGAACACAGATTGAGCTGGTGATTATGATTTGTTATGATTTTAATTCTAACCAGTTGACATCATAATTATCATAATAATCTGCGTGCTTTCTCTACTCGTCACTGCTCACTCCTTTCCTATCATGAAAAGAAACCTCCTCTATCTCGTTAACCCGATTTCCGGCAGAGGAAATAAAACTTCTGTCGAACAGGTGATCAGGAAAAAAACTTCCGACGCCGGTTTGGAATTTGACATCTATCCTTCAGTAGAAAGTGGTGATTATTCTTTTCTCTTTCCGATTATTAAACAAAGAAAATTTACTGATGTAGTAATTGCAGGCGGCGATGGAACCATCAACCATGCCGTAAACTCGCTGCATAAAATGCACCTTGCCTTCGGTATTGTTCCTTGTGGATCCGGCAATGGCCTGGCGTTTAGCGCTGGTATACCAAAGAATACAGGGAAAGCGCTGGATATTATTTTCAAAGCTAAAACACAATCAACGGATGCTATTCTCATCACCGGAACATTCGCCTGCATGTTATGCGGACTTGGCTTCGATGCACAGGTAGCGCATGATTTTGCTAATGATCCAAAGAGAGGCTTGATCACCTATATCAAAAAGACCTTTACGAATTTCCTTTCCGCGAAAACCTATCCTTTTACATTGAGTACAGGTGGAAAGCACATAAAAACGGAAGCGTTTTTTATCAGTATCGCAAATAGCAACCAGTTCGGCAACCATTTTACAATTGCACCAAATGCAAGTTTGACTGATGGCTTGCTGGATATTGTAGTAATGACCAAACAAAACAAACTTAGTGTTCTCTTCCAGGCGATGAAACAGGTGGGTGGGTACAATAAACTACAAAGGCTGGAAGTGATCAATGAAAAAACAAGCGTGTTGTATTTCCAAACAGACAGAATAAGAGTCAATAATCCAAAGCTGGCACCTATGCATATTGATGGTGACCCGGTAGAAACAGAAAAGCAACTGGAGATACAGTTGCTTCATAATTGTTTTAAACTGATTACTCCCTGATCAATGCTCCAATGTATACCTGCTATAATAGGTATTGGAGCCAATGGTTTCAGAGGCCCACATGATAAATTGCTGGTGATTGAGCGTTTCAATATTCAATGTATCTCCGTCCATTTCAATACGTGTTTCGTTATCCAGGAACTTCCATCTTGCTTCGTCAAATATATCCGGATCCATGGGATCGCATTTTTCAGCCCCATTACTATGAGTATAACTATTATTTATTTTGAATAGCAGCTGATCGTCCTTTACGCAATCCGGCCACCATTGTGAATCAACATACCAGGGATCATCGATTTTCGATTTCGATTCTGCTCTGACAATTTTCCAGGCTTTTTCAGTAAGAATTGGAGTCTTAAATTCATCATGGACAGGTTTTTCATCCTTTTCTTTTTGACAGGATAATAAGCCAAAGACAATAGCAATGAATAAAATTCGTGATCGCATAAGATTAATTTTTAGGATGAATAATTGATAACCTTTATGCTGTCGAAAATATCATTGTGAAGTGCCCATTTATAATTGAATTTTGCGCCAGTAACGGCGTCTGTTGCAGAATTTGCCAGAATTATTCAGGTATCTACTGCACTCAATAAAAAAACAGCTGGCACCAGCTACTTTCCCATTCTGTGTGATAATTGCATCTATTCTATGGGAATAAACTTTCAAATACCTGAGGCTTTTCACTTGTAGCCGGATTCAGGCCCCGGTAATTTCATTACATCAATTGGCCGATTGTGCGGGTGAGCTGAAAACCGCGATCCAAGAGTAAGCACAATAAAAATAAATCTATGTTTAGAATATTGTTTTCATTTTTAGCAACCTGTTGTTCTGTTATGATTCATGCACAAAAAGGTATTGCATACACGGATAACGAGATAATAAACATGTACTCTTCCGTTGGTGAAATTCATAACAAAGGTCTCGAATCGGCATTCAATTCTTTGCAACAGAATTATGGTACAAAATATCAGGGCGGCCTGAGTAAGCAGGATAGGGATAACATGTATCGCATTCTGGATGCAAATAACTTTGCGTTTGTTACAAAAGAGATTGCAGTAAATAGTATTGATCTGACACAAATGGTAAATCGGGATGTCGAGGTGAGGGACTATATGTACAAGGATCTGGTTTCACAATTTCTTTCATCTAAGGAAGGACAGAACTTGTCTCCGGAAATATTGAATGCATTTAATGAACTAAACTCCCTTATGGATGATGATTCCAGGTGCTTCAACAAATCGGAATACGATAGAATCGTGCAGGATAATATTCAAAACTTACAGTCCTTTAACGAAAAAGTTCTCCTGGTGTGCGGTTTCAATATCGCTTATAACTCAATACAATACTGGAATGAAAATCTGGTAAAGTGGCAAGCCTTTTTTTCATATTCCCTAACAAGAAAGCCGACTATTCCTCCAAAGAGTCCCCGGCCAATTAACCAATATTCGATTCAGGCATTTCGCTTTACAAGCCCGGGCAGGAATATCGCAAAAGCCGATGTGTCAGGAATTGTCTGGGGAGGCACGGCGGGCTGCATAACCGGCGCGATAGGTGGATCAGTAACACTTCCGGGTGTTGGTACGCTTACTGGTTGTGCCGGCATGGGTGCTGCGGGGGCGGTGACTGCGGGAATTGGTGGCTCGTTGAAAGCAGCTGTGAATGCATTGTTGGACTGGCTTTTCTAATAAATTCTATAGTTTAAACACCGCCATGTCATGAAAAGGTCCTTTAAAATCAAGCTTTTGCTATTCGTTGGTATGACACTCGCATATTATGCCTTTAATATGCTCATTCTTAAAAATAAATTAACTCTGTCCGTATTACTGGATCCCGTTTTTATGCTTGTTCCAATTCTTTTGCTCGCTAAGTTTCCGGAAAAAAAATCAAAAGAATAAATCAGGGTAGATGGCAGATTGTTCAATAATCAACACACTCTGACGATTGAACAATCTGCTTTATTCATTCCGCTTTCGGAACGTCTGAAATACTTACACTACAGTGGACAGATCCTTCTAAATCCCCTGCCATGATAAAAGTCGCTTGTAACCTAGTGCTTGTTTTACTTGTAATGCATTCTGTTGCTCAGAACTCAAGCTTGAATTTTGCTAAAACCAGTAACAAAATACCTAATGGACTACATGAAAATGATGAAGTAGTGAAACAAAAATTTATTGCAGCGGTAGAATTACTTGACGCTATTAATAGTTCTTTTAACTACTTAAATGGCATTTTAAAAAAAGATGGATACTGGCTTAAAATAACTTCCTTGAATAATCCAACTTCATCTGATATGGGATTTAGTTTGGAGAATGTAGTGCAGACTGCACTTAAACCATTGTTAGAAAAAGCTAAGTCCACCAATACTCAAAAATTCAATGGAATAGTCTCTTCAATTCTGTCAACACCTTCGCAAACAATATTTGGAAAATCTTTGGCGCTGGCCAATCCTGTTTTTCCAACAATACTGAGCCTCGTAAGCACCCTCACAATTCAGGAAAAAAGAATTACAAAAGAAGATCTGGACTCATTTGTTAGTAACACTTCGAAATATTTTCTCCAATATGAAAAATTGAATACTGTTAATTCGATCCTGGATCAAAATATAGAGAGGCTTAATACCAGAATGAATGAATTACGGTTCGATATTAAAGAATACATGATCGATATGTCCAGTTTCTTATATAAAGAGATTCAACGGAACTCAATTAAGAATATGAATAATGAAGAGATCTTGCTGAAATTTCTGAACAGAAGCAGGATAGAAGAGTTATGGGGGAAAAGCGACTCCGTGAAAAGCAATATACAATTCCCATCGGATGGTATAAAGTCTGCAAAAGATATTGGATACACCTTGCAAAAAATTTTTAATGACTACCAAAAAACTTATTCTGAAAATCATCAACAAATAAAGTCGATTTTAAATAATGCCAAAACATTAGGCAGAGGTATAAAAACGGAGCAAGTAGATGCCTCAATTAAAGAAATCGAAGAATTATATAGTGATAGTTATAGTTCCGACATTCTAAGTTTAAGATTAGCGACCGTTTTCGTGCGGTTGGAAAAGATGGTTTCAATAGAACAACAGATCAGTAAATGAGCAGACAGTGGCAATATCAAAGGCTGTGTAAATAGTAAGCATGTACTTTCCCATGAATTGCACAATTGATATTTCCAGATTAATTATTCAGAAGCTACCTTACCCAATTTCTCTTTTGGCGTCAGTAATTCAGTAAGTTTTGAAAAGTTTTCCTGGTTGTGTTTTGAATCCAGCGAAGCGGAAATATCGCGCTTTTCTCTTTCCGATAAGTGAAAGCTTAGTGCCGCTTTGTTCTCTTCTTTTTTGGGAATGTATTGGAAGGTAATTTTATGAATAGGGTATCCGGTATTGCTGAGAAAATAATTTTCCATATCACTTTGAAAATAATCCATCATTTTATTCCAGTTGTGTTGCAACAGAAAGAAAGGTTTCGTGGCATTTCCTGTCAGATCATCATATTCATAAGGATTTTCCCATCCCCCATCCATCCTGTCCCTGATCTGAACAATCACCACACCACTTGTATTTTGTTCAATCCAGTTCTGCATGTGTGATAAAAAACGAAGTGAATTCTCAACGCCGTAATTATCTCTCAATCCTCCGTCCATAACATCTATTACCGGTTGCGATGGCATCCATACGCTGGGCAATACAACCGGGAAGGTGGCATTCATCCTGAGAATGGTCAGCAGCCTGAGATTATATGGATCTTGTTGCGCAAAGAAGGTAGTAAAGTCGAGAGCATCCGGTGTCGCAAACTGATTTATCGAATCGGCTGGTGGCTGCATCATAAACCTGAGGTGCTGCGGACTGATAAGCATCATTTTACCATCCCGGGTAACAACAGTGTGATAAAACATAAGAGGAATGTTCGCAGCTGTTTCATCTGCCAGGTAATCCTGCAATCGTTTATTCAATACGCCCTCGGTATTGTCGTTCAAAGCGCTTTCGAAAGCATAACCACGATCACGGAGATAAGTATAAGGACCTACACTAAATTTTTGTTCAGGTGCAAACATGTCCCTCGCGATAAAGGACGTAAATGTTGGATTCAGCAGATCGTCCGCAATATTGTCGACATATTTCTGCGCATGCAGATCAATATTTGCTTTGTGAACTTTCTCGCGGTATAATTCCCGGAAATAACTCGCGCCGATCATTCCGCCAGATGCCCCGGTAATCAGGAATGTTTTGTTCATGATCTTTCCGCCTGTAATGCTGTCAAGTCTCTGCAACACATCCATCGTAAATGTAGCGCTTCGTGTACCACCGCCGCTTGTGGTCATCACTACAAGTAGAGGCTTTTCTTCACCTTGCTTATGTTTCCAGCGGGCAAGAATAGCCTCCATATTCTTTTTATCTGCAAGACTCGAATCATAATTCCCGAGCTTCTCAAGTGCCTGTTGTGAGTATTCAGGTTGCTTTTCTTTTGTATTATAATTCAACCCATATGCTTTGTTCCGCGGGTCAATCCAGTTGATGCGGTAAAGAAAATTCAAAATAAGTATGAAGACGATAAATGCAGGCACACTCCAGCTTTGAAAAAAATAAACGATCGCCCCGCACACACCAATGAGGATAGCAAAGAATAAAGTAATGCTTGCCCCGGCAGGTAACTGGAAAAATTTACTATCAAGAAAAAAACCAATTACGATCAGGAATAAATAGGCAACCAGCAAACTCACAACAGCAGCAAAGTGGTGACGCTTGAATATCTTCTCCATAAGTTCACTCGAATAGTGCGAAACATCCCTGCACTTTCGTATCCGAAAAAACGAATCAAGAAACCACTCAGAATAGATCAGCGAGCGAATGGTTGCAGGATGTGGTTCAGGTGTAAGATGCGAGATCACATTTTTCGCACTGTTAAAAGCAGGTTGCAGTTTTTTGAATATGGTTCGGTCGGCACGAAAAAAATAAAAAAAAGAAATCGCCAGGATCAACATCAGTCCAGCTAAAAAACCAACTGTCAGGAAAATGATCTCGACATTACTGATTAATTCTTTGTAGTGTGCAAACTGGTAAGCCTTTATGAGATAAAATATCAGGAAGGTCACAGGTATCACACTGTTATTGATACAATATTTAAGAAAGGGATATTGCGTAGCCGCGAGGAAAGTAAAATGTCTGCTGAACAAAATAAAAGTGGTGATATTCCAGCACATAATAAATACCGCTATCGACATGCCCATGATGGCGGCACTCAGTGAATTGGTATTTCCAAGATATTCAGGAGCAAGAAAAAGCGCGTCTGCACCAAAGCTTGACATGAAACTGCTGTTCACCACGCTAAACATGAAGATCCAGAAGATGAGCAACACCTGGTATTTCCTGAAGTGAAGGAAGATCAGCTGGACGGGCAAAGAATAGAATATTCCACGCAAATAGGTTCCCAGGGATGCCGTGTTCTTCATGAACCCTCAAAATACTACTAAATCACCTGTTGTTCAAGTGTATTGACTGAATTAGCTTTTTGTTTGAACTTATAAGGAAAAGCACTAAGACAAGCGAAATCAAAAGCATTATAGCAACAAATTGATGTATGAGTGCATTCCATTCGAAAACGCCCCACTGCTGTGGCACTTTAGTTGGACTTGTAAGCAAACTTGCAATACCCAGAATTACCTGTATCGTTACAAAAAGCAAAGGCAGCCATTTGACCCGATCCAGCAAAGAACCAGTCCGCACGTTCGCTGCTCTAATGGTCCATGCGATAATTAAAATGAAAATGAGGTAGGCGAGATTGCGGTGAATAAATTGAACGCCGATTGGATGGTTGACAATAGAAGAAAGCCATGAATAGGTTCTGCCGCGATAATGAACAATATCCCCGGTAGAATACGATCCATTAATATCCGGCCATGTTGGAGCCGCCACCGCGGCCTTTAATCCTGCCATGAAAGCACCAAATGCCAGTTGTACAACAAGCAAGACAAGAATAACAATGGTAAACTTTTTCAAAGATGGAATCTTTATCCTTTCCATTCCGGGCTCAAGCAGTTTCAGGCTGAACCAAAAAGTATTCACCAACAATAACAAAGCGGCAAGAAAATGAATACAGAGTCGTATGTGACTTACATAAAGATCTTCTTCATTCAACCCGCTTTGCACCATTACCCAACCAATAAGACCTTGCAATCCTCCGAGTAAAAAGAGAATGATCAGTGGCCTGATCATTGAAGACTGAATGCGTTTCTGGCTGATAAATACGATGAAGGGAATAAAAAATACCAGGCCCATGAACCTTCCCCAATTCCGGTGCAGCCACTCCCAGAAATAGATCGACTTAAAATCCTGCAGAGAAAAATAAAAATGAAGGTGTTTGTATTGTGCGATATGCTTGTAATTGTCGAATGCCTTTTGCCATTCGTGCTCGTTCATCGGCGGCAAGGTTCCCAGTATAGGTTTCCATTCTGTGATGGACAATCCTGAATCAGTGAGACGCGTAATTCCTCCAAGAATGATTTGTATAATGATCATGAATACCCCTATCAAAAGCCATATTGCTACTGGCCTGGCAGATCTCCCTATTACGATTTTGTTCATTGGTGGGCAAAGTTAAGAGGAAGCATTTAGCTAATGGATGATGTTTGAAATGGATGGCTGATCGCTGATCGCTGATGTATTATGGCTGATGTTCGGTTCAATGTTTTTTTATGAAGACGGGTAAATAAACTCTTATCTTAATAGTTAACGCTCATTTCCCTCGGACATAGGACATAGGACATAGGACATCAGACATCATACATCAGCCATCAGACATCAGCCATCAGACATCAGATCACAATTAATTTTTCAACATTTATGTGCAGAAAAAAATTTATCACCA
>JBJMLW010000189.1:0-2072 GCA_045805105.1 Flavisolibacter sp.
GAATGAATATTACAATAAATGGATAGACAGTTACAAAGAAGGTTCTTTATTGATCATCAATGTGGACAACAACCGTTTCCCCGAAAAAGAAGAAGACCTGGGTAGTATTATTAATAGGGTGGATGCGCAGCTGTACGGGTTGTTTTGAGTAATAGCAGTGAGGACCCGATAGGTATCGGTGAGCAATGACGCCCCGACTAGCGAAACGGCCCGTTCATGAAAGCAATGCTCAAAATCTATTTCTGTTAGATAAGCTCCTTAACTTTCCGACATGAAAGGAACAGATACCCTTTATTTTATCGCGGCAATTTTGTTTGCTGTTGCCGCTATCGTAAGTTTCATTAATGGTTCGGTCTTTCGCGGAATAATTGGTATAATCGGAACGATTTCATTTGTGTTGAGTGGCATACATTGGCGAAGGAAAAATAGAGTGCAGTGATCTGTGGTGACCTCACTGCTCATGGATAAGCCGCCCATGGCTCCGTCTCGTCCAGCATCTTCTGAATCTTATCCAGCCATTCGTATTGAACGCTGCGGTTGCGGCTATGATCTGTTTCTTCGTCGTAATCTTTTTGGAAGGTTTCTTTTTCTTTTACAATGGCGTGGTAGATGTCGTTGATATCTTTTTTGAAAGTCCTTTTATTGTACACATAGTTTTGCAAAGCCTCGTGCAGCTTGCGCGCAAATATTTCAGTGATATCAAAATGTCCCTGTTCGTGTGCAAGGATATAATCAGTTTTCATTAATCCCCATGATTTCATTTTAGAGAAATTACAGGTGATATCGTAAGTTAACTGGCCATCGGTTACCTGGTATGCGATCCCCAACGTTGTGCTGGTAGATGCCACTGCATCCGTTCCTTTTTTGGGCTCGCATTTGAAATCACTCCAATCCAGTCGCTGGTTATAACTCCAGGGAATGATTTCTTCATTTTCATTCTCTGCAACGATCGAACTATCTGGTCTTATGGGAGCAGCTACAGGAGTGGGTGCTGGCCGACCGGAAAAACTCAGCGCCAGCAGGGATATTGAAAACAAGTGGAAGAGGTTCATGGTATTAATTCAACGGTTACGGTGTTCAAATTATTTTGTTAGCCATTAAGTGACTCTGTTATTAAAAATAAAAATTATGGCTTGCTTTTTCTGCCAGATATTTCCCAAAAAGCCGTTTTTTTCGTTGAATACAGACTTTTCGACGATAGAAGGAAAAGAAGAATATCGAACAAGGAACAAGGAATGTCACTGCCTGCCTGCAGAAAGGGAATGTTGAAGTTGAGGACCCTGAATGACCAGAAGAAATGTTTCCTGCTGCCGGCAGTAATAATCAATGCTCAATTTTCAAGTACCAGGTGGCAACCAATTCATAAATTAAAAACATGGTCTTCGTTATTCATCATTGAATATTGATAATGATTATTCCTGCAACCAGGCAGGGATATTCAAGGCAGGTTAAATTTTAGGAGCGGCGGACTGCGTTTCCTGCGAAGCACCGCTTTTATATTTTTCAAAATTGTTGATAAAAAGCGAGGCAAGATATTTGGCTTTCACATCGTAAGCTTCTTTGTCGGTCCATGTGTTTCTCGGGATCAGTATTTCTGATGGTACACCAGGAACTTCATTTGGGATGGCCACTCCAAAAACAGGATCGGTTGTGGTTTCAACATGATTCAGTTTGCCTTCAAGTGCCGCTGTGATCATTGCCCTGGTATAGGCGAGTTTCATACGGTGGCCAATGCCATAAGGACCACCCGTCCAACCGGTGTTGATCAACCATACATTTACTGTGTGTTGCACAATCTTTATTCCCAGCATCTCTGCATATTCACCAGGATGTAATGGAAGAAAAGGCGCACCAAAACAGGCACTGAAAGTTGGTTTCGGTTCGGTCACTCCCGCTTCAGTACCTGCAACCTTTGCGGTATAACCGGAAACAAACTGGTACATGGCCTGGCTCTTTGTAAGTTTGGCTATCGGCGGTAATACGCCGTATGCGTCGCAGGTGAGGAAGAAAATATTTTTTGGAATATTTCCTACGGAAGGATCGATGGCATTTGAAATAAAATCGAGTGGATA
>JBJMLW010000190.1:0-3811 GCA_045805105.1 Flavisolibacter sp.
CTGGTATATCAAGAATGGTCATGCAAGAAATGAAGAAGACGAAACAGGTATCCGGGAGTTCATGAAAAATCATTTGCCCGCGGATGCAGCTGAACAGGATGGTTTTTATGAACGATTATACCTGTATCAGAGTTATACATGGTATGCCTTCATCCGCCAGGACTTCCTGATGTATTATCGTTATTCGCAAAAATGGGTCAATCTTTTTTATGAGGCTCCATTGATGAAAAGAGTGGAGACCGGTCACTATATCAAAGGTCTTCACAACTTGCTAAATGCTCATTTCGACAACCGTAATTATTCGGCTTTTACACCAGCGTTAAAAGAATTCGAAGCTTTTGCAGAAACGGAACGTGTGCAGAAGAATGATAATTTCCGGATCCAGTCTTTTCTTTATATCGCCCAGGCGAAAATGAACCGCCATTTTTTAATTGGCAGTTTTCGTGAAGGGTTGGAATTGATACCTGGAATAGAAGAAAAACTTGAAGAATACGAACTCTTTATCGACAAGCATCGTGTGATGGTTCTGAATTACAAGATCGCCAGTATGTATTTCGGAAGTGGTGATTACAATACCTGTATCGACTATCTGCAAAAGATCATAAACGATAATATTGACCTTCGATATGACCTGCAATGTTATGCGCGATTAATGCACCTGCTGGCGCATTATGAACTGGGCAACCATGAACTGATGGAATATCTTACAAAATCTGTTTATCGTTTCATGGCGAAAAAGGAAAACCTTACAATGATCGAAGAAGAAATGCTGAAGTTTCTGCGTCGCTCATTTTATATTTCCACAAGAAGGATCAAAACTGAATTGGAGAACTTCCTGGAGAAAATCAAAAAGTTTGAAAAGAACCGCTTCCAGACAAGGGTTTTTGCTTACCTCGATATCATTTCATGGGTAGAGCATAAAGTGTTCAATAAACCCCTGGGTACCATCATCGCTGAAAAACATGCTGAACGCAGACAACGGGTATACAGTTAGTGCACAACTCACTCCTTTCACAAGCATTGCTCACACCTTCTTCCATTCAATTTGTGACTATTAATCTTTGTGTCCTGAGCAACGAATCTCTATTTTTGGCCCCCGAATGAAATTGAAGTTGAAAATAGGAATACTGGGTTGCAGGGGTATTCCCAACGCCTATGGTGGATTTGAGCAGTTTGCTGAATATCTTTCAGCAGCACTGGTTGAAAGAGGTCATGATGTGTGGGTGTACAATTCCCATAAACATCCCTATCAGTATAATGTATGGAAAGGTGTGCACATCGTTCATTGTATCGACTGGGAATATCGTCTTGGTGCTGCCGGCCAATTCGTATACGATTATAATTGCCTGACCGATGCACGCAAGCGGAATTTCGATGTTTTGCTCCAGTTGGGTTATACCAGTAATTCCATCTGGTATATGAGATGGCCAAAAAATAGTATCAACCTCGTGAATATGGATGGACTGGAATGGAAACGTACACAGTACAATAAAATGACCAGGCGTTTTATCAAATTTGCTGAAGCACTTGCAGCGAAACATGGCGATCATCTCATAGCAGATTCTTTAGGGATTCAGAATTATCTGAAAGAGGAATATAAAAAACCGTCAACCTACATTCCTTATGGATCATATGTTTTCGAACCCGGTGACACAGCTCCTCTGAGCACTTATAATTTAAAGCCAAATCAGTATTTTCTTGTGATCGCGCGTATGGAACCTGAGAACAATATTGAAATGCTCGTGCAGGGATATGTGGAATCGACGAAAAAATACCCGCTGGTTATTGTAAGCAATGCAGAAAATGATTTTGGACGATACCTTCGCAAGAAATACAAGGACGAAAAGATAGTATACCCTGGCGCCATTTTTCATCAACCTACCATCAATTGTTTACGTTCTTACTCAGCCCTTTATTTTCATGGCCACTCTGTTGGCGGCACCAATCCTTCCTTGCTGGAAGCGATGGGTTGCTACTGTCACATTGCCGCACATGATAACGTTTTTAACAAGGCCATTCTCGGTGATGAAGCCTATTATTTCTCAGACGCGGCCGGTGTTGCTGCCCTGCTCAACAAGGATGATGACGCAGCCATCGTATCTTACCGTAAAAATAAGAATGCTGAAAAGGTCAAAACACTGTACGACTGGAAAAAGATCATTGACGATTATGAGAAATTATTTCTTGAAGTCGTAAATATAAAACAAGCACATGGTTAGCCTCGTCATACCCGTGTATAATGAAGAAAACATCATCGATGAACTCTTTGAAAGGGTAAATACTTCGATGCTTTCAATCACTTCAGATTTTGAAGTGATTTTCGTTGACGATGGTAGCACAGACGGCACTCGCCAAAAACTGGTCGCGTATAATCAAAAAGACAAACGATTTAAGGTGTTGGTGCTTTCGAGAAATTTTGGACATCCGGCTGCTTTCACTGCAGGTCTGAGTTATACCAAGGGCGATCTTGTTGCTATGATGGATGGCGATCTCCAGGATCCGCCGGAATTATTAAAAGAAATGCATGAATTGATGCATACAACGAAAGCAGATATTGTTTATGGAAAGAGAGTTGAAAGAAAAGAAAAGGCGTCGAAGCGTTTATTCATTAAATTATTCCACTTTCTTTTCAAGCGGCTCTCTCAATTGGAAAATATTAATCAGGTAGGCAATTTTTCATTGATGACACGTAAGGCAGCCAATGCGTTTTTATCCTTGCAGGAAAAGAACCGGTATTTACCAGGACTGAGGTCATTCATTGGATTTAAACAAAGTTTCATTTTATATTCAAGGCCAGACCGCAGCCGTGGCGAAGTAAAAATGACCTTCGGTAAATTGTTAAGCCTGGCATTCGATGCGATCTTTTCTTTTTCAAACCTGCCGGTAAAGATCTGTTTGTATTCAGGCCTCATCGGTATCGTGCTGATTGTTCTTGCAGCTATATATATTTTGATTGGAAAAATAACTGGAATTGCACCGCTGGGATGGTCATCACTTATTATGAGTATTTATTTTATCGGATCTGTGCAATTGTTGTCAATTGGAATCCTGGGCGAATATGTCTACAGGATATATAAAGAATCGCAGAACCGGCCCATCTTCCTGATTAATCATTTCATTGAATGAAACAAAGCCGGTTACAATGCATCAGTGTTCATTCTGAAATGCCGGTCTGATTCCTTTCGCAGATTCCAAAATAAAAAACTGAAGATCTCCCTGACAAACTATCAACTTTTAAAAACTTATAGAACACTGGTTGCAAATTTAAATGTTGCTGCAAACAAAATTAAAACATGAGAATAGCAATAGATGCCAAGCAGTATTTTAACGGACCAATAAGTACAAGGACCATACTTCAAAACCTATTACCAAAACTCTTTGAATTGTATAATGAGAACGAATGGCTCGTTTTTTTTGATAAGAAAGATCAACACCTTGGCTCCCCTTTCCAACAACAGAATATCCGCATCATCTATGTGCCCACACTCACCAATATGTTTTCAAATCTTTTTATTTTACCACAACAGATTGCAAAGCTGAAACCTGATGTAACATTGTTCATGATGTTTACACCGTTGTTCAGAAAGAGCAGAACGGCAGTTTTTATTCATGATGTATTGTTCCGGGAGTATCCGCAGTATTTTACAAGAACGGAAAAATTGTACTTCTGGCCCATTTCCCGGCTGACACCAAAGGCTGATCGGATCATTTGTACTTCCGAATACGTATCCGGCAAACTTCTTGAATACCAGTTTGCATCCACCAAATCAAAAATCGACATCATTCCATTGGGCATTTCAGAAATATTTAA
>JBJMLW010000191.1:0-5951 GCA_045805105.1 Flavisolibacter sp.
GAAGGAACAGGACATTCCCATCTTCCCATAAAAAAATTTCTTGCAGCGGGACAATGATAAGTGAGTGCACAATTATTAGCAAGGTGCCTGACCAGCCTGTTGTGAGGATAGTTTTTTAAAAGGGTATCTACTCCTGATGAAACTTTGTTGTCGTCAAATCCTTTGCATTCCTGCCGTATGTCAGCTTCGATACGCACTGCAGGAACAAAAAATTTATCATCAATCCAGCCAACTGCTGTATAACAAAATAAGGGAAGTGTTGGCGCACCGGGAAGCGTTTCATATGCAGACAGGTAATACCCGGTATGTGCAGGTGGAATAAATGCTGCTACAGCCCAGCCTTTTTCGCAGATACGCATTTTCCCGGTGATCACATCGATTCCAATGCCTCTTCGTCCCGGCAATTCATACAATTGCCCCCCTTCGGGTAAATCAATCCATTCATCTCCAGGTACCGGAACCGCATCCCAGCCCGACCTTCCTGTTACATACAGGGAAGTATCTTCAAAGATTATTCCGTTGCCATCTGAATATAGTATGAATGGAGACATGTTATTCTTGTTCAATACCTGCTGACTGTTCAATTTTATCCCTGCAAAAAGCATTCATTTTTGCTACTTCGAGCGTCGAAAGGTCCTGCATCACCTGGTATTGCAGGTATTTTTCTCTTATATGAAAGATGGTAATAAAATCTTCCATCACCACAACTTCAATTATATCCGTCCAGTTTACCAGGTGGTCCCTGTAATACCCTGGAATTTTTATTCCATCTTCATCAAAAAAAATAATTGTTTCCTGAAAAATTTTCCTTTCAGAAAACATCAGGACAATTGAAAGAAGCGCAAATACAAAAACACCTGTATAATCAATCGGATCGCCACCTGCAGATATCAGTAGCAAACCAAGAATTGTAAATGTTATCACCTGTAGTAAGCGCAGCCAGTAATTGTAGGCATAAGCGCCATCAATCTTTTTTCTGAACATCCCATAGAAAAGGGAAAAACTTCCTACGAGGAGGACAGGCATTACCGACGCAAAATTCCGGTAGCCCAGGTCCTTGAAATAGCCTGCACCTTTGGCGATAAGAAATAGTCCGGTAACAATATGGAGAACGCCGGCACTTTTTCTTCTGCTGACAATTCCATCAATTTTTACCGTGACACTATACATGTTCCACAGGATTGCTTGCTACCATGAGATTGCACAGTTTAAAAAGTACACGGGCACCAACATTGGCGTCCCACCCATTTTCACTGGTACTTACTTCACTGAGGTCAAATCCTATGATCTGCTTGCCTGCTTTCAATATTTTATTGAAAAGATAGAAGACCTGTTCTGTTTCAAATCCTCCCTGTACGGGTGTACCCGTATTGGGACAAAGTTTCGGATCAAGTCCGTCTATATCAAAGCTTATATAAATTTTATCCGGAAGCTGGTTGATGATTTCTTCTGACAGCTGGCGGAATGTTTCACCTTCATATTGTCTTTCACGGATCTCACGGTCAAAATAAGTTCTTACACGCCCATTGTTATGATGGATGTATTCGGCTTCTCCCTGTGAATAATCCCTGATGCCTACCTGAACAAGTTTTTCCAGTTGCGGAATTTCTTTTAGTGCATTGAACATGATGCTGGCATGAGAATAAACGAACCCTTCATAACTATCACGCAAATCGCAATGCGCATCAATCTGGAGAATCCCAAACGATCCGAATTTTTCACCAATGGCTTTCATAAATCCAAGCGGAGTACTATGATCACCTCCGAGAAGTGCTACCAGTTTACCCCGATCTAACAACGACCGCGTCTGCTGGTATACCCAGTGATTCAGAAAATTGCTTCCTTCATTAACTTCCTTCAGGGTCTTGCGCATAAACTGATTATTGTCTACCACATCTCCCTTGGAAATATAATCGATATAGAGTTCGGCTTCCTTTCTGAGGTAATCACTTTTTAAAAGAATCTTCCTGTCAGAGTCCTTCATGAAAAATCCCTGTTTCCATCCTTCGGGAACATCCGGATCAAACAGATCCACCTGTAAGCTGGCCCTCATGATCTGTTCTGCTGCACGTGCTGTTCCGGAACCAAAGCTTACAGTAACCTCCCAGGGTATGGGAACAATCACCAGCCTTGCCTCCTCTTCCGAAAGGGGCAGACCAAAAATGTTATTATTCGGGTTCCCGGCGCAATCAGGATCAAAGTTCTTAAGATCAACCATTTCAGAATTTTAGGCAGCGCAAGTTAAACCCGATATTCCATGCAGCAAAATCCCTGTTGCAGAGTACTTTTATTGTTTTGTGAAATGTGCACGACTCCTTCAAAATGAATAGATACAGCTCATTTACCCAGAAGAAATTGATCTACCTTTGCTCCGCCCCGACGGATTAATTAAGGGCGATAAACGCCATTCAATGAACAAAACCCAAATCACCTTACTTATCCTTGCTGTTGCGGGAATTGTAGGGATGTCGTTTTACATCAAGGGTCTTACCACCGAAGAAACTTTTGCATCAGCCCAGAAGAAACAAAAGTTTGTTGTTGTTAAAGTAAAACTCGACAAATCAGCGCCGATTGAATATGATGCTGTAAAGAATCCCAACCTCACAACCTTTTATGCATTTGATCATGAAGGAAGGAGAAGTAAGGTTCTGTATTCGAACGCTAAGCCAACTGATATGGAAAGAAGCGACGGACTCAACCTGAATGGTTTTATGCGCGATGGATATTTTCAATGCAAAAACATACAGATGAAATGTCCGTCAAAGTATAAAGATGACCTGAAAGAGTCACAAAAAAATCTTCCTACAGCAGAAAATACTGATACAAAATAATACCCGATGGATTATCCTGGTGAGCATTTGATTCCGGGGCAGATTGGCCATTTCTTTTTGCTTCTTTCATTAGTTTCTTCGCTTGGCGCAGCGTTCTGTTATTTCCTGAGTGTGCAAACTGCCAGATCTTCCTACGATATAGCAGGGCAATCATTAAGTGCACAAACAATGTCTGCTCAATGGAAAAAGCTTGCCCGGATCTTTTTCTTTACAGAAGTGATATCTGTTTTTGCCGTTTTTTCCATTCTGTTTTACATCATCAGCAATCATCTTTTTGAATACAAGTATGCCTGGCAGCACAGTAGCCGGTCACTTGAAACGAAATACCTTTTAAGCTGTTTCTGGGAAGGGCAGGAAGGAAGTTTTCTGCTTTGGGCGGTTTGGCATTGTGTACTAGGTTCTGTCATTATCTGGCGACAAAAGAACTGGGAAGGTCCACTGATGACTGTAATAAGTTTTGCCCAGGTACTTCTGGCTACGATGATTCTTGGTGTTACTTTCTTTGGCGAAAAGGTCGGATCCAATCCTTTCATGTTATTGAGAAACTCCGGGGTTTTGGATAGTGCGCCTCTTTTCCATGAAGCAAGCGGTGCCATGCGACAGGATTATTTATCACTGATTAAAGATGGAAATGATTTAAATCCGCTCTTGCAGAATTATTGGATGGTAATTCATCCTCCTGTACTTTTTCTTGGTTTCGCTTCCACCATTGTACCATTCGGCTTTGCAGTTGCCGGTTTATGGACTAAAAAATTTGGTGAATGGACTAAGGCGGCTTTACCATGGGCGTTGTTTTCTGCCGGGATATTAGGATTGGGTATTATGATGGGAGCGAAATGGGCTTATGAATCTTTAAACTTCGGCGGATATTGGGCATGGGACCCGGTTGAAAATGCGTCACTTGTTCCCTGGCTTGTTCTTGTTGCTGGTATTCATACATTGGTTATTTACCGTCATACCGGAAATGCTTTAAGAACAACGTACTGGTTTTTTATTTTGTCTTTTGTTCTTGTGCTGTATTCTACTTATCTCACAAGAAGTGGTGACCTGCAGGATACTTCAGTTCACGCCTTCACAGGTGATGGTATTACAGTATGGCATTTGCGCGTACTGTTACTCATATTCGCACTTCCATCCATTACACTTTTAATACGACGCTACAAAAGCATTCCTTACATAGTCAAAGAAGAAGAAACATCATCGCGTGAATTCTGGATGTTCGTTGGTTCACTGGTAGTTTTTTTATCTGCTCTCCTGATCATCATTATGACATCCATACCGGTGATAAATAAATTGCTGGCATTATTCGTAAATGATAATCAATATTTCAAACCACTGGCGCGGGGAGAAAATGCAGCCCATTCCTATAACCAGATTCAGATCTTCGTTGCCATAATTCTTGCTCTTTTTACGGGGTTTGGTATGTACCTGAAATATAAATCAACAGGTAAGGCACATTTGAAGAAGCTTTTGATTCCTGGAGTTTCCGGACTTGCCATAGCTGCTTTGATACTTGGTTTTGGTAATGTGAACTATGGTGAGCAGGGTTATGGATTTATGGTAGCAATCTGGATTGCATTAGCAATGGCTGTATTTTCTGCCATTACAAATGCCACATATATCGTGTCCGGATTAAAAGGAAGTATGAAAAAAGCAGGTGGAGCGATTGCGCATGTTGGTTTCGCTCTCATGCTTACGGGTATTCTCATTTCATCTTCCAAAAAAGAAGTGCTTTCATATAATACGAGTGGCATTCCTGTTTTCTTTGGAAAGGACAGCCAGGAAGACCCCGGTGAAAATCTAACGCTCATTAAAGGACTTCGTGCCGACATGGGAAAATACTGGGTCACATACGATAAAGATTCTGCCCATCCGAAAAAATCATTGTGGTTTTATCATCTGTTGTTTGAAAGCAAGGATGGGAAAGAAACATTTTCACTATCACCCAATGCGTTTGTGAATTACAAAGGCAATATGGGCCTGATGGCCAATCCGGATGCCAGGCATTATTTTACTCACGACATCTTTACCTATATAACTTCACTACCTGATCCTTCAAAGAACAGGGATACATCCACTTTCAAACCAGTAACAAAAAAGATCGGGGATACAATTTTTTATTCAAAGGGATTCATGATCCTGGAAGATCTGAAGACCGTAAAAGATATTCCAAATGCAGGTTTTGGTGCGGATGACAGTGCTTCTGTAGCCACACTCAAAGTAATGGCACAGTCTAAATCCATTTATACCATCAGGCCGATACTCGTGAATAAAGGTGGACAGAGTTATGTGCAGCCTGATACATTAACTGCTGAAAGTATTGTTTTGCAGTTACAAAAGGCAAATGGTAATGTAGCTGAATTGGGTATCAAGGAATCTGTTCCGATGCAATATGTTACCCTCAAGGCATACAAATTTCCATTCATAATTGTATTGTGGGGTGGCACTGTCATTATGGTGCTTGGATTTTTTATCAGCGTGGTTCATAGAAGAGAGAAGAAGAAAAGAATACTTCACAAGGAACAGGGTATTGAAAATGTTCAATCAGAGAAAAAAAAGATGGTTGTGTAAGAGTCGACGGTCGACAGACCACAGACCACGGTTTTTTTTTTGACTTCGGTACATAATTCATAAATAGGATTGATTTCAATCACTAATCCCCAATCCCAATTCCCTTTTTTAAGATATTCTAAACAGCACTTTCTCTATTTTTTCTGTCTCTTTGAAAGAGAATTTTCCTTTTGTAAATTTAGGTATGCGTGTTTTTTGTCTCATCATATTTGCTTTTTTCCTGCTGGGATCTCCTGGTAAGGTAAACGCGCAGGATACGCTGAAATCAAGGTATGGCCCGAATGATACGATCAGGGTTCAGGCTATACTTTATGACGGAGAATATATTCCCTATAGCGAATTGCCGGAAGTTTTTATATCGAATGTTTCTGCACGCAAACTAGCACAGATCATGCAGGAATACAACAGGCTCCGTAATGCTGTATATGTTACCTATCCTTATGCACGTACGGCAGGTGCGGTCATCAATGATGTGAAAGCTCATCTCGATGGTGTAGATTCCAGGTCGGAAAGAAAAAAATATATCAAGTCGAGAGAGGCGGATCTTAA
>JBJMLW010000192.1:0-2053 GCA_045805105.1 Flavisolibacter sp.
AACGGGCTATAATCTCACTCAATTGATAGTAGGTAGTGAAGGCACGCTCGGAATCGTTACTAAAATTGTGCTCAGACTTATACCTCTTCCTAAATATGATCTGTTAATGCTGGTGCCATTTGGCAAAGCAGAAAATGCCTGTGCTGCTGTGAGTTCGATTTTTATGGCGGGCTACACACCCAGTGCGATGGAATTTATGGAAAGGGATGCGATCGAATGGGTAATGCGCTTTGTTGATAATTCTGCGATCATACTGGATGATGATGTGCAGGCACATTTGCTGATCGAGGTTGATGGAAATGATATGAACGTTCTCATGAAAGATATCGAAGGCATATCGGAGATCGTGATGCAGTTTGATTCAGGCGAAATATTGTTTGCGGATGATGAACAACAGAAAGCCGCATTATGGAAGCTACGCAGAAGAGTGGCGGAGGCAGTGAAGTCACATTCAGTTTATAAAGAAGAGGACACAGTTGTGCCCAGAGCAGAGCTACCCGTTTTGCTCAGGGGCGTAAAAGATATTGGTAAGCGATATGGATTTCATTCGGTTTGTTACGGTCATGCAGGAGATGGTAATCTTCATGTTAATATCATCCGTGGAGAACTAAGTGATGAACAATGGAATGGCGGATTAAAAAAAGGCATCATAGAAATTTTTGAACTGGTAAAAAGCCTCGGCGGAACTATTAGTGGTGAACACGGTGTGGGACTGGTGCAAAAAGATTATTTGCCAATTGTATTTGATCCCGTACAAATGCAGTTGATGCGACAGATCAAAAAAATCTTTGATCCTAACAATATCTTAAATGCCGGGAAGATATTTGATTAGCGAACACTACCTGGAATTATGCAACGTTGTAGAAGAGAAGGAATGGCGATGTTGCAGATGACTATGATTAATACGGATGTTAATTGCGGATCAGTTGATGCGGTAGAAAATTTGTTTCCTTTTTGTGGACTCTGTTAACTGGTCAACTTCACATCATAATTAATCAAATTATCTGCGCAAACTGCGTTCTTTTTCTCGTTGTTGAAAAAACAAATTCAAGTCAATGAAAAAAAATTTTGTATTAGCCCTGTGTTTGATTTGTGTGCAGATCTGTGCATTCGCACAGGATGAACCGCAGGAAGAACAGCGAAAAGGTTTTAAGCCGGAAAATCTATTTACAGGCGGAACTATTTCTTTGTCATTCTATAACAACTCATTCCTGGTCGGAGGTAATCCTGTATTTGGTTATAGCCTAACCAAATGGGCTGATCTCGGATTGGTCTTTAATTATACCTATATGTCACAACATGATTACCCAAGCCTTAATGACAAGTTCAGGCAGTCGGTTTATGGCGGCGGTGTTTTCACAAGATTATTTCCAGTGCGTTTTTTGTTTGCACAGGCGCAGTTTGAACACAACTGGATTACACAGAAATATATTTATTCAAATAATGTCCCGACAGAAACCTATACCGTATCAGGTAATAGTGTTTTGGTTGGCGCCGGTTATACCACCGGCAGGGATCCGGAATCAAAAAATGCTTATGGTTATTTCGCTGTCCTCTTCGATGTTTCGGGCAACCACTATTCTCCATATACAGATTATGCCGGACATTCCATTCCCATCTTCCGCGCAGGAGTAGATATTCCTTTGTTCCAGGGAAAGAAAGGGCAGTGAATCGTCAATGGTGAATCATTCCGACTGACATCACGGCTTCTTCTTTACAGCTGAAAAATTCTATGGCCGGGATGACAGTTTCACGGAGCGTACCATTCACCATTCACGATTCCCTCACATATGCTCTAAATTCTTCAGCCTCCGTCAACACAGTTAGCGTTTCACTAAAATCTGTCCAAAGAAATCCTTCAGCTGCCAGGAACTGAAGATGTTGGAGAAGATGATCATAAAATCCACCTGAGTTAAGGATGAAAACTTTTTTATCGTGGATTGACAATTGGTTCCAGGTGAGTACTTCAAATAATTCATCCAGCGTTCCATATCCGCCTGGAAGGATCAGCACAGCGTCGCAGAGTTCATACATTTTTCTTTTACGGATATGC
>JBJMLW010000193.1:0-3845 GCA_045805105.1 Flavisolibacter sp.
GGATAATCATCTTTAAAAACTGAATTCAACAAACCTGCCTGCCCTAATAAAAGTGCTTCCAGCTGCTGTATCTGCTGTTTGTGTCTTCTTACCAGATTTAATGGAACAGAACGGGCTATTGCTTCAAATGCATCCGCATTCACAGGCCCACCAAAATTTCTTGCGAGCATCCACCAGAAAGTTTCTTCCCAGTTACCCTTGTTTTCGTGCAGAAAGCGGAATATTGTTTCTGCCTTTCTTGTTAAACGTTCTGCGAGAAGCCGTTCTTTCCATGATTCCCAGGTGATATTTTTTACTATTTGTACAGAACCTGCACACGGTATGAATGACGGTGAGTGCATCAGCGAATCATACCGGTCTAGAAGAATTTTTGGAATCAGCGATCCAAGTTCAAGAACAGGAACATGATGTTCAAGTTCGTTATTTTCCAGAACCACATGAAGAATTACATTTTTATAATGCTGATCGAGATGATGTCCATGCTCTTTCCATTGGGAAGTTTTTAAATGGATCTCAACTGAACCTGCTAACAATGTTCCTCCAATCCGGATGTGTGCATCAGTAAAATCCGGTCCCTGGTTATGATTAAGTTTTCCCGGAAAAATTATTTCAATCTTTTCACCAGACACAGAATAAAGAGATGACCGGTTGAAATATTGAAATTGCCAGATAAACTGCAACAGTTTCTCATTCATCAGGCATTGACCCAATGGAGCAGGCATGGCTGCGTATTCATATTCCTGTATATTATTCATCAGGAATAAAATTATCAAGAGGATGCTGCGGAAAAATGGGTTTTACCTCATGATTTCAGGAGAAAATTCCCATAAGGATTGTAACACCCGGCTTACAGGAAGTCCCATTACATTATAAAAATCTCCATGAATGGACTTGATCCCGGTAACCCCGATCCATTCCTGTATGGCATAGGCACCTGCCTTGTCATAAGGTTTGTATTTTTCTACATAAAAAATAATCTGTTCCTGTGTTAGTGGATGAAACAAAACGTCGGTAACATCAGCAAATGAATGTATAAGATTTCCTTTTGTAAGAACAACACCGGTGATCACCTGGTGATGTTTTCCGCTCAACCTGTTGAGAATCGAAATGGCATCTTCCCGGTCCTTTGGTTTGCCAATGATATCATTTCCGAGAACTACAATTGTATCTGCAGCAAGAATGGTTCTTTCGGCAAAGTGTTGCCGCACAGCATTGGCCTTTTGCATGGCAATATCAATAGCCACTTCAGAGGGGGTGAGACCATCTTTGATAATTTCATCACTATGAACTGAATTGATTTCAAATTTCACTTCGGCCCATTCAAGAAGTTGCTTTCTTCGGGGTGACTGGGATGCAAGAACGAGTTTGTCCATCATTAAAAATACATCCTGAAAAATAACATTGACAGGATTCCGGCAAGCATTATCATTTTGCACAGCTGGCTGAGAAAATGAAACTGCTTCGCGGTGGTAGAAGGTGCAAGTTGAATTAAAAGATAAACGAGCGGAATAATTACCAGTATTACTGAATATAAAACAGCAATCCACCACCTGAATTGCAGAACATAAAGTTGAAGCACACATAGTGAAACGATCAGTACAACCAGCCAGATGGTTACATATATTTTTGTAGACCTTATTCCGGCAACAATAGGTAATGTACGGCAGCCATAACGTTCGTCGCCTTCCATGTCTTCCATATCTTTTATAGCTTCTCTGATAAGGGTTCCTACAAATGCAAAACCAGCATATAAAAATGAAACCCTGAAAAATTTACTGATTTCAGGATTGTTTCCCAGGATGGCATTTCTTGGTTCTGTAAAGGCGAAAAATAAAATCAGTACTGTCCATGACGTAAGCAGAGATATAACCACATTGCCAATCAGAAGCTGTTTTTTAAATGAAGTTGAATAAAACCATAACAGCGCTACACAAAAAATATTTGCAGCTATGATGTACCATTTATGCAAACCAACAGCAAGCCATGTGGTAACAACACCAAGAATGCTAAGACTGAAATGCCAGATAATGGCCCAACGACGGTTTATATCTTTAACAAAAACATTTTTTTTTGGCTTGTTGATCTGATCAATGTTAAGATCAAAATAATCATTAATGATATAACCGGCGGCTGCAATAAAAACTGAAGACACAACAAGCCACACAACCATACGGTCCGATTTTGAATGATAAAGTGGCTGGTATACACAGTAATAAAATAAAAGCTGTGTTAATACAATGAAGGCGAGGTTAGGCAGCCGTATAAGTCTCAGAAATGCACCAATCAATTTCATAAACGGTTATCTTGATGAAATTCCAGGATGATATTTCCAGTGGTCATTTAACTTCAGCACTTTTTCTATTACATCCCGTACGCATCCCTCCCCTCCTTTTAATGGTGAAATATATTTACTTACTTGTTTTACTTCAATGGCAGCATCAGATGGACAACAGGCAAGTCCAACCGCATTCAAAACCGGAAGGTCTGGCAGGTCATCTCCCATGAAAAGGGCTTCCCTGATATTCAGCTTGTTTTGTTCAAAATATTTTTCAACGAAAATTAACTTGTCCGTGAGGCCAAGATAAATTTCTGTAAGCCCAAGGTATTGCAGCCTCCGGATGACAGGTTCCGATGATCCGCCGGATACAACAACAACCCTGTACCCATTCCTTGCCGCCATCTGCAGGGCGAGTCCATCCTTGATGTTCATTCTGCGCGCCTGTATTCCATCATCAAGAAGTAATACACCTCCGTCTGTCATAACTCCATCTACATCAAATATGAATGTGCTTATATCCTGGAAAAGTTCAAGTACGTTCAGCATCCTTTTTAATTATCCTTTTTAGTGGCGTGAAAGTAGTCCATAATCCGTTTATTTAATATAGACTATAATATGAGCCTTCAATTTTTGCAACATCATTACTGGCCCTCATTTCGTGCCGGGATGATAGATTGACCAGGAATCCGAATTTCAATTACAGCATTTGCATCAAGCACAACACACTGGCACGAAAGCCTTGAAGATGGCAATGGAGCATTTGCCTTCCTGAGAAAATGTTCTTCACGTACATTTTTAGGTTCCAGGTTTTGCATCCCTGAGAAAATATATACATGACATGTAGAGCAGGTGCACATACCTCCGCATTCATGAGGAACGGCTACCTTGTTTTGCAATAAAATTTCTAAAAGTGTATTGCCTGACTTCACATTCCTGATAACCTGAACCACTCCCGAGTCAGATGCTATTTTAATCGTAGCCATTTCAGTTATGCTTTCATCATTCAGATAGTCCGAAGAATGCTTTCCGTAAGTGTCTCGTAAATTTTTTTCATCTCCGGATCATTCCTCAGTAATTCAAGATGTTTTTGAATGGTAGGCTTGTCATTCCGGATGGCAGGACCCGTTTGCAATGTTGAAGGTGATGCCTTACCAAGACGTTCCGTGGTTTCCCGGATGAGTGGTAACAGCATATTAAAATCAATTTTTTCCTTTTTGCAATAATTTTCCGCTAGCGCGTACAGGTGATTTACAAAATTATTACAGAACACTGCTGCAAGGTGAAGCTTCAGCCTTTTTTCATCATCAGCGTTAATCACATTTTCAGATATCGAATGCGCCAGGTTGTCGAGAGTAGCCAGTGTGGAATTGTCGCTGGCATCTATGATAATTGGAGTATCAGGAAGATCAGCTGTTTCCTTTCTTAAACTTTGTAACGGATAAAAAACACCAAAATGGGAAGACATATCCCGGAGGATATTTTTTGAAACAGAACCTGCCGTATGAACAATAGTTTTATCAGGCAACCGCAATTCTTTCAATATATCCCTTATAGCAAAGTCACTTAC
>JBJMLW010000194.1:0-4112 GCA_045805105.1 Flavisolibacter sp.
ATTTTCCACCGCGACCTTCAGCTTCTTTCAATTAAGCAGCCTGCATCTGTATTGTGTTCGGGTTCCATTACACCTTCTGTGATTGTAAAAAATCCAGGAATGGAAACCATCAATTCATTCAAGGTTTCTTACAGTCTTGATAATGGTGTTGCACAAACGATCACAGTAAATAATGCACTACCGGTAAATGCTCAAACTGTAATTAACTTCCCTTCTGTTACAATCAGCGGAACAGGAAATCATACCATTAAATATTTTACATGGGATCCTGTTTCAGTTTCGGGTATCGGTGATAATTACACTTATAACGATACGATTAGCAGATCATTCTCCCTTGCAGGTACAATGAATGCACCAATGACAGAATCTTTTGAATCCGGTTTTCCTCCGGCCAACTGGACGATAATAAATCCTGATGCGTCCATCACCTGGAACCGTTATGCGAATGGAAATGGAAACAGCGGTGCTGCTTATCTCAATACATACAATTATTTGTCAACAGACCAGATAGATGACCTGGTTTCTCCCATGATCAACTTCAGCGGGGTGGATTCTGTTACACTAAGTTTCGATGTATCTGCTGTTACCTATAGTTATCCAGGAACAACGGGTATTGCACTCGATACGCTGGAAGTGCTCCTTACAAAAGATTGCGGTGCCACTTTTACCACCATTTATAAAAAATGGGGTGAAGACCTCCAGACTGTTCATGATCCAAACAACCCGCAAACAGCCCAGTATTTCCCGTCCTTTCCCGATCAGTGGAGAAAGGAAATAGTGGACCTTACCGGTTTTGGTGGACAGGGTCCGATGATGCTGTTCTTCCGAACAACAAACAATAATGAGAATAATATTTTCATTGATAACGTCAACCTGACCACACGCATTCTTCCAGACAAAATCAAACAGCAGGGATACCTGGTGCTTCCTTCACCATTCCAGAATAGTTTTGGTGTATGGCATGTTCAGCAACCGACATCATTGAAATACATCAGTGTTTATAATTCAATAGGTCAGCTTATCTGGTCAAAACAGTTCAATGGCAATGCTCAAAAGATGGAGATGGTTGACCTGGCAGGTAAATCTGCAGGCGTGTATGTGGTACGGCTTGGATATGATGACAAGAATAAAAATGTTTCCGAGCGTATTGTAAAAATAAATTAGAGAGATTGCTATCCTTTCACCGGCACAGTCAACAACACAAAGGCGAAACATCCGGAAAACCAATACAAAAAAACATAGTTATCTGTTTTTTTTCACATTGTGTGGAATGGATCTTATAGCAATTTGCAGTGTGCCTAATACTTATACACAGATTCATATTCATAGTGTTTTTGCAGTTAAATACAGAAATGCGGTTATTCTGGAATCCTGGAGAGAAAGAATACATCAATACATAACAGGAATCTTGCAAAAAAGCAATCACAAAATGATAGCTATCAATTCCATGCCCGACCATTCGCATTTGTTATTTGGATTCCGGCCAACCCAATCTCTTAGTGATTTAATGCGAATAGTAAAAAGTGATACATCAGAGTGGATAAACAAACAAAAGTTTACTAAAGTGCCGTTTAGATGGCAGGAAGGATATGGTGCTTTTTCATATTCCAAAAGCCAAATACCTATAGTTGCACATTATATTGAACAACAACAAATTCATCATCAAAAGAAAACATTTCTTGAGGAATATGAAGATCTTTTGAAAGGATTTGCAATTCCTTATGATCAAAAATACATTTTTACGTGCTTAGAGTAGAGTGATGCTCCTACGGAGCATAAGAATCAGAAGGGGACATTTTTGCTACCGACGTGTTGCCCTTACAGGGCATTTTGAGGGCTTATCTTTAAATCAGAATGTCTTTATTCTAACCAGGTTATGCATCGAAATCTCAAAAACATTTAACCAAATAAGAAGTTTAAATAGATGATGTACTAATTGAATTCGAATTTGATATTTTTTCTCCGAAGATGTAAAACCAAATCAAAATATCGACATTGATTTCGCCGTAGGCGAAACAGGTCGGTAGCAATTTCAATTCCCTCAAAATTTAATATGCTCCGTAGGAGCATAACTCTCATTTCAGTAGCTTTGTGACAACTCTTTTCCTTTCTTAAACGTACCTTTGCGGCACTATGATTACAGCAGAGGAAACCATTAAAATGCCGTTTCATGATGTGAGTCCTTCACTTCAGAAAATTGCAGAAAAAATATATCAAAAAGAACGTCTTTCTTTTGAGGAAGGCTTACAATTATTCCGTGAAGGAAGCCTTTCATTTGTTGGAACGCTGGCCAACCATGTGCGTGAAAGCCTGTATGGTAACGACACATTTTTTAACCGCAACTTTCATATAGAACCAACGAATGTTTGTGTTTTCTCCTGTCATTTCTGTTCTTACTCGAGGCTGTATGCACAACGTGAACAGGGATGGGAATTGAGCATTGAAGACATGATGAACATTGTTCGCAAATACGACAACAAGCCAGAAACGGAAGTGCATATTGTGGGTGGCGTTCATCCGAAAATGAATCTTTATTTCTTTGCTGATTTGCTGAAATCAATCAGGGCGCACCGTCCTGACCTTCATATTAAAGCATTTACAGCAGTAGAACTAGATTATATGTTTCGCAAAGCAAAAGTTTCAGTTGAAGAAGGCGTGCAGGTACTCAAAGAGGCAGGACTGAATTCTATACCTGGTGGTGGCGCTGAAATTTTTGACGAAGAAATACGACAGCAGATCTGCGCTGATAAAGTAGATGCTAATGGCTGGCTGCATATTCATGAAACAATTCATAAGGCAGGTATGCACAGCAATGCAACCATGCTTTATGGTCACATAGAAAAATACGAGCACCGTGTAGACCACATGGAAAGATTGCGGCAACTACAGGACAAAACAGGTGGCTTCAATACTTTCATTCCATTGAAATTCAGAAACAGGGATAACGACATGAGTCATGTTCCTGAAGTCAGCCTCGTTGAGGACCTCAAAATGTATGCAGTAGCACGTTTATATCTCGATAATTTTCCTCACCTCAAAGCATACTGGCCGATGCTTGGAAGAAAAAATGCGCAGCTTGCACTTTCTTTTGGTGTTGATGATATTGATGGAACGATTGACGATACCACTAAAATTTATTCCATGGCAGGTTCGGAAGAACAAACACCATCAATGACAACGGATGAAATTGTAACACTCATTAAGCAGGTGAAGCGGCAGCCGGTGGAGAGGGATACGTTATATAATGTGATTTCAAGGTTTTAGGAATTCGGAATTCGGAATTGGGTATTTGGTATTGGTAAGGATTAATTATTGATAAGTCTACAAGAATGGATCTTCTAACAATTGAAAAGTACTGTTGATTTGACCAAAAATCTGCTCGCAGCCCGAATCTGGTAGCTCGTGGCTTCCTCAACATTCACTCAAACTCAATGGAATATTCACTGCCAGGCCACCTTCAGCAGTTTCCTTGTATTTACTATTCATGTCCTTTGCCGTATCCCACATGGTTTCCACTACAGCATCCAGTGATACCTTTGCAAAATCGGGAGAGCTTTGCATGGCCAGTTGCGAAGCCGTGATGGCTTTTATGGCGCCCATGGTATTTCTTTCTATGCAAGGAACCTGCACGAGGCCTGCAATGGGATCGCAGGTCATACCCAAATGGTGTTCCATTGCGATCTCCGCAGCCATTAACGCCTGCCTTTGGGTTCCGCCCAATGCTTCAGTCAATGCGGCAGCAGCCATAGAAGAGGAAACGCCAATCTCGGCCTGGCAGCCACCCATTGCAGCAGATATCGTCGCTCCCTTTTTAAAAATACTTCCCACTTCAGAAGCGGTCAGCAGGAACTGTATGATCTTTTCATCAGTAATACCGCCTGTGAAAATGATATAGTAAAACAATACAGCGGGGATAACGCCCGCAGCGCCGTTGGTTGGAGCAGTTACTACTCTTCCGAAGGAAGCATTCTCCTCATTCACTGCCAGTGCAAAGCAACTCACCCAGTCGAGGATGTATTGAAAAGAATTCCCTCCCTGCCTGATGGCGTTGATCCACTCCTCTTGTGATGTATAGGTCTTTCCCTTAAGTAGTCTTTTATTGAGTTCAGAAG
>JBJMLW010000195.1:0-6721 GCA_045805105.1 Flavisolibacter sp.
TGAAGTTGTTACTTGGCAGCCGTCAATCGTCAATCCTCAGAAGTCAGACGTTCTTTTTGGAATAATTTCACCAATTCATCTTGCAAAAAAGTTGAACTGGTTTTATTATGTTTTTTATTAACTATCAGGAAACTGATTTAAAATTTTTGAATTTTGAATTTTGAATTTTGACTTTCTCTTATCCTAACTTTATTGGAACTTATTGTATATGGAGTATAAAAATTTCCGCGAAGCTGGCCACAGGCTTGTTGATTCCATTGCAGATTACCTGGAGCATGTTGAAGACCGGCCACTGTTTCCTGATGTGGACCCGTCACATCTTTATAAAATTTTTGATGAACCATTGCCGGAACAACCCATGTCGTTGATTGAACTGGAGAAAATCCTGGATGAAAAACTTATTCCGAACTCTACACATGTAAATCACCCGGGATATATGGGACTGATTACACCATCACCCAACCCCGCAGGAATACTTGCAGATTTTATGGCATCTGCATTAAATCAAAATGTTGGAGCATGGTCCATTGGTCCTGCAGCCGTAGTTATGGAACGACTGGTTATCCGATGGCTGAATGACCTTATCGGATATGATACTAATGCCGGGGGCAACCTCACAAGCGGAGGAATGATGGCAAACTTCATTGGAATTAAACTCGGACGTGACCATACAACAAAACAAAATGCGCAACAGAATGGAATTGATGGAAAGTGGGCTGTATATGTTTCTGAAGAAAGACATGTATCGATTGATAAAGCAGTAGATGCTATCGGGGCAGGAAGAAATGCATTGCGCACCCTACCTACAAATGATAAATTTCAATTGCGGATTGATGCACTTGAAGACGCAATTAAAAAAGACAGGAACGAAGGAATAAAACCATTATGCATTGTTGGATTGGCAGGAACAACCAACCTGGGAGCTTCTGATGATCTTGAAGTTCTCCACCAGATTGCAAAACGTGAACAGTGCTGGTTGCATGTTGATGCAGCCTACGGTGGAGGCATGCTGCTTTCTAACAGGTTTCCAGGAATGTTGAAGGGTATTCATCTTGCAGACTCTGTAACTATTGATCCGCACAAATGGTTTTACGCGCCTCTGGATGCCGGTGCTATCCTGGTAAAGGATCACGACCAGCTCACAAGGTCATTCGGAATCAGTCCTCCTTACCTGACAGACCAGACTGACCAGAAAAATGAGCGTTATCTTTTTTATGTTCATGGCTTTGAACAATCAAAGCGCTTTCGTGCTTTGAAAGTGTGGATGAGTTTTAAACACTATGGAAAAAAGCAGATCGGTGAGTGGATTGACAGTAACATTGAACAGGCAAAATACCTTGATGAATTAGTTCGGGATGAATCAATTTTCCAATCAGCTACTGAACCACAAATGAGTGCTGTCTGTATCCGTTTTCTATCAGATGGAATGAATGAACAGGAGCTGAGGAAATTGCATCATAAAGTGGCATCTGAAATTGAAAAGGAAGGAAAGTTCTGGTTTGCCACTACCGAAATGAAAGGAAAGACCTGGTTCAGGATCAATCCGGTGAATATTCATACTACCAAAAATCATATGGAAGAATTGTATTCGTTGTTAAAAGAAAAATGCACACACGTGGAAGCGGATATGAAGAAGGTTACTAGTTACTAGTTACAGGTTGCCTTCTGTTGGTTCTCTCTGCTATTAATGACAAAGGAAGCCCGATCGCTACAATTAAAATTGCTGCATTAATCATCATCCTGTCCGGTTTCCATGTTGGCGAAGGTGTATGCGAAAGTGGTACAACAATAAGGTTCATCATACACCAGATAAATATACCATAGACAATTCCTCTTATGATCCAGTTTCTGAATATATTTTTTATGTAAGAATAAAACAGAAAAAATACAATCGTAAAGATGAAAGCAATAAGGTAATGAAATAAAATACCTGCTATAATCATGTTATTGCTGCCGGAAAAAGCATTTCTGCCAAATGCCCCGCTAGCTATATATGGAAAAATGCGAACCGGGTTGTTACCGGTAATGATATAGTAATAAAGCAATGCGGAAAGGATGTCAAGTGTACCAACCAGGAGGCCGGAATAAAGGATGATCAGTGGAAGTTTGGTTTTATTTACCATGAGGTATGTTAAGTTGATACGTTGATAAGTTGTTGCGTTTGTAATTATGATCCTGAAAAGGAACTAATCAACGTATCAACAAAAAAAAACCCGCATTGCGGGTCTTTAATTATTTCTTTCTGGTAAGTCTGATCTCTACCGATTTAAACTCTTTGCCATCCGGGCCCGGGCCGTACATTTCCATTAGCTGGTGATCATTGTCCGGTACAGTAACCACTTCTTTGAAATCATAGTCTTTCAAAGTAGTGGGATCTGTTGATTTGCCTGTAAAAGTGATGCTTTTGGAAGCATCATCCCATTTGCCGGTTGTCATCAATACACCGGTTCCCATATTATCAACCCAGGTGGAGAAAAATTCTTTTTTAGCATTATCAAATCCCATTGTGCTCATTCCTTCAAATGGCTTACCCATCATTGTGCCGGTAATATTTGATTGCTGATAACGTCCGCCCATAACCATTTTATTGGTGGCTTCCATATTTGAAGTAGATGGTGCTGTTCCGGGAGAATTCCACATGGTAACATTTCCCGACCATTCACCGTCCCATGAAGCTATCATCTGGTGCTCTTTTCCGGGAGTCATGTATTGTTCCCAGTTTTTCATCATTACGGAATCAGGAAGCGCTTCATGCTTTGATTCAGTGGCAGCCGCAGCTACCTTGGTGTCATCTTTCTGGTCGTCAGCTTTTTTTACTTCGCTTTTGCATGCGAACAAAAGGGCCGCTGTACAGATAGTAATGGTGATTCGTTTCATGATTAATATTTTACTAAATGTACAAAAAAGAATACCCGATTTCAATTGCAGTATACGCCCGTTTTTACAACGTTGTTTCTATTATGCCCTTCTTCAGCATCTTTAGGAATTGCTTAATTTCTGGATATTAGCTTTCTTTGTTATCAGACAAGACGCCAGTATGAACAGTTTTTTAAAGAAATTGATCGTAATTATTCCGGTAATTGTTCTTGGAATGATGTACCTGGGTGCTCGGCTACCAGGTTATTCGCATACCGGGGGCAAAAGACTTTACATCCTTGCAGCCAGCCTGTTTTTTTTGTATGGCTGGTTTTTAATTGAAGTAATTGTAAGAAAACAAGACAACTTGTTTAACGTAGCGACACAGTCTTCTTTTTTTGTGTATGTTTTCATGGTGCTTACACTTACAGGTTTTTTTATCCTGTTTCGTGAGGTTTCCGCCCAGGGATGGTGGCATAGAATAACTGTAAGGATCGATAGAAGGGACCGGGTAAACCTGCAGTTATTCCAGATGTTCCATATTTACCGGATTTCAAGCACCCAGATTGTTGGGAATTTTATTATGCTGATGCCACTTGGATTTTACCTTCCACTTCTGTACCGTAACCTGAAAAGTTTTTTTGCAGTAGCTATTGTTGCTTTTATTGCGTCTTTCCTTATAGAATTCTTGCAACTCATTACGAGCTTCAGGAGTGCTGATGTGGATGATATATTATTAAATACAATTGGAGCTTGTGTGGGATTCGTGATTTTCAGGATCATGTTGATGATAGCAAAAAGATCTCTGCCTTCTGCGGGCACATCCGTTATTGCATAGTATCTTTAATCGTCCTTGAAAGGATTAAATCCAAGTATGAATGGAAGCAGCAAAAAAGACGCTAATACTTTACGCAGAAGATGATCATGATGACTTTGAATCTGTAAAAGAAGCGCTCGAGCAATTATCTCCTGATTATTATCTCCACCAGGCTAAAAATGGAACAGAAGTGCTTTCCTATTTCAATGATGTAAATGCGAAGATGCCTTGCCTGATTGTGCTTGACCTCAATATGCCAGTGATGAATGGAAAGGAAGCCTTAATGTGGCTGAAGGAACAAGCTGCTTATAAAAAAATTCCGGTAATGATCTTTACCACTTCCTCCCGCGAAGACGATGTGAAATTATGCCAGAAATACGGCTGTACATTTTTCAGAAAGCCTACTCTTTACCGCGATCTGCTTCATGTCGTACAGACAATGATGCAGATGTGCGACAGAAACAAGCAGTCAAACCTTACCATTAACTGATCAGTTCTTTACCTTGATGTAACCCCAGCTGTCTTTCTGTTTTGAAATGATTTCGTAAATTCCATCAGGCGTTGTTTGTATTCCGGGCAGAAGTTGTGACTGATCAACACCCTGGTTTTTAAGAGCAATAGCGCATACTTTAAAACTGATGTTTTTATTTGAAACAAGGCGACTGATGTCTTCAGCCGCATAAGATTTACCCTTTATGGCAAAACTGGTACCCATGCCATACATTACCACTTCCACCTTTGCATCGGCAGATGCTTTTGTTATTTCATTCAGCCAGCGGATAACAGCTCGATGATCAATACTGTCTTTACTGGTAAGGTCAAATACTACTTTATAATCGGATTGGGCATGGGATAGAAACGTAATAAGCAGGAAAGCCACAGGCAGGAGGAGTTGTTTCTTCATAAAAGCAGTTTAGACTGATAAGTTACGAAAAGTAAGAATGTGATGTTTGATCTTTGATTTCTTGATCTTGGATTTAACTGCTTATGACTTCAGTTTGTACTTCAATCAAACATCATCAAATCAAAGATCATCAAATCAAACATCATTAAATCAAAGATCACAGATAAAATCCCATCTTTGTTTGTCCTTATGGAATATTTTGTCCGCAAAGAATCAGTCGTCCGGAAGATCTGGGGTAAAAGCGATACCGTGCTTTTTATTTTTGCCGGTGCAGCTGCTGAATTTGCACTCAATAAAGCTGTAGACTGGTTGTATTTTACCGGTCGGCTTCCGGCAGATCCGATCGGAAGGTTATTTTCGACAGTTACTTATGCGAGGAGAATTGTTTTTTCAGAAAAGGCAGAAGCGCAACGTGCAATTGAAAAAATTACTTCCATACACAAAGGCGTTGAGCAGTCAAGAGGAAGCAATATTCCGGACTGGGCATACCGCGATGTGTTATTCATGCTGATCCATTATTCCATAGCTTCATATGAACTTCTTGAGCAAAAACTTACTGATGCAGAGATGGAGGAAGTGTTCAATGTTTTTCTCAGAGTAGGTTCCGGGATGGGGCTGAGAGGTTTACCTGGAACATATGATGAATGGCTGACAATGAGAAAATCACATCTTGATTCGGATCTTGAAAAAAGTAAATTCACAGTAGATTTATTCCGTCAGTATGAAAAACACCTGGGTTCATTCAGGTATAAAATACTGATTGAAGCACAGAAAATGGTGGTCCCGGCACAAGTTGCGCAATTGGTCGGATTTGGTTCAGTTAACTGGCTTTCACCTGCAGTGCCTTTGTACAAGCTCACGCGCGTTTTGCAGCTCGATAAACTTGTAAAAACTTTTCTTCTTCCACGGTCTTACCAAAAACAGATCAGGGACCTGGATGTTGTAACATGATCTGATTATAATTATGTCTATCTGGTTCAAAGAATTTACAACAGCAGAAGTGCAGAAGCGTGGAAACAATACAATGGTTGATCATATTGGCATCATCATAACTAAGGTGGGGGATGACTTCATCGAAGCTACAATGCCGGTGGATCACCGAACGATACAACCTATGGGAATACTGCATGGTGGTGCTTCAGCTGCCCTTGCGGAAACCCTCGGAAGCCTGGCTGCAAATCTTGTTGTAGATCCGCAAAAAAAATATTGTGTAGGACTCGACATCAATGCCAATCATATTCGTTCTGCAAAATCGGGTTATGTAAAAGGAACTGCCAAACCACTTCACATTGGCGCTTCCACCCAGGTATGGCACATAGAAATCAGGGATGATGAAGGAAGAATCACATGTATCAGCAGGCTTACAATGGCTGTACTGGACAGGGAGAAAGCAAAACCGAACAGCCTGTAGAAAATCTTTGATTTTTGATTTGAAGATCTGTGATTTGTTTAGAGATCTAAATCAAACATCATTAAATCAAAAATCAGCTATAGGAATCTATGATTTATGATTTAATGATCATTGATCTAAAAGATCCAAACGACAATAAGACTGATTGAATTTAATCAAATCAAAGATCTTCACATCAAAGATCAGCGATTGTATTAAGCAGAACGGGGTAGTGTAAACGAAAACACACTTCCTTTTCCAATCTCACTTTCAATATGCATCTGACCGCCGTTTTTAGCAAGGAATTCTTTGCAGAGCATGAGGCCCAGCCCTGTTCCCGATTCACTTGCAGTACCTTTGGTTGTGTAGAAATTATTTTCATTGATCTTCAGCAGCGCTTCCTTGCTGATGCCAGTACCTGAATCCTGAACATAAACTTCTACAAACGAATTCAGCTGGTTAACACCAACTTCAATCGTTCCCTGCTGTGGTGTGAACTTGATGGCATTGGAAAGAAGGTTTCGAAGAACCAGGTTCACCATATCCTTATCCGCAACAACAAAAACAGGTGCACTGTTTTTACTTTCAATATAGATCTGCTTTGCTTCGGCCTGAAGGCGCAATACCTGCAAAACTTCGATAATCATTTTTGAAACATCTACTTCCTCCGGACGAACGGAAGAAGCCTGCATCTGTGTCTTCGACCATTGAAGAAGATTTTCCATCAACCCGATCGTATAGTTCAGGTCCATCA
>JBJMLW010000196.1:0-2840 GCA_045805105.1 Flavisolibacter sp.
GAACGCTGTTGCCACTCCGGCTGTGATGATTGAAGTAAGCGGAATTTGTGTTCCAGTGAACCAGCGTCATCTTCCTGTATATCACATATCAATTCCTCTGTGGCTGGATTAATAATTTTCATATCTTCTTTTTTACTTCCTCCAAAAACCGGTCCCTGATCCTGTATGAAAAAGGATTTTTTTCTTTATCAATCATCCGCTCCGGATGCCATTGGATACAAAGCATAAACCCCTTCCCTTTTTTGTCATTAAATTCAAGTGCTTCAATTACATGATCCTGCTCCGACCATGCGCTGACTTTTAAATTTTTTCCGAGCGCTTTCTCTTTTGCTGCCTGGTGATGGGCACTGTTTACTACACCACTCGTGTTACCTGTTATTTCTGATAAAAGGCTTCCGCTTTCAACTATAACCCGGTGCATTTTATCGGTTCCCTCCTCCTTCTTATGAATTGAATTTCCCTTTCCAATATCCTCAACCAATTGTCCGCCTTCAAGAACGTTCACTAGTTGAAGTCCCCTGCAAACTCCCAGAAGGGGAAGTTGTTTTTTTTGCGAATATTCATAAATACGGGATTCAAATGCGTCTCTTTCTTCCTGGAATGCGGAAGGCTTGTCGGGATAATTTTCCAAGCCTTTATATAAAGATGAGTTCACATCTACACCACCTGTTAAAACAAATCCATCGCACATTAAAATATCATCAGCATTATTTTTTTCAAAAGACAATTCAATCAGTTCAAAACCATTCTGCAGGTTTTCTGCAAACCAGTTCCAGTAATTCTGGAAGTTTGTCCGTGTATAGCTGATACCTATTTTTTTCATACGTTTTTACCACAAAAACCAAGACTTAAAGAGCGCTCTGCGGGACCAAGAGTTTAAAGGGGAAAAGAGGAATACATTTGCCTTTCTTTTCTGCCCCTTGTCTTCTATTGAAGAACTTTCATTTTCTTTTTTCGCATTTTCTATAGCTATGTATTCTCTTTTTCTCTTTCATCTCCTTTTCCTCTTAGTTATTCTTTCTCTTTTTCTCCTTCATCACTTTTTTCTCTTAGCTATTTCCTTAGAGGCTAGTTGTAATCTGTCTATAAAGCCCGGTTATAAAGCATCTTAAAATCCTCCCTGCTCACAGGTTTCGGATTATTAGGATGCGCGAAATCCGCTATGGCCAGGTCTGAAAGTGTTTCAACATGTTCCTGTTTAACGCCAATGTCCTTCAGTCTGTGCGGTATGTTGATTTTTGAATTCAGTTCGAATAAATAATTGACAACAGCCTTTCCTGTTTCTTCCTTTAACTCCAGTGTACGGGCTATACGTTTGAATTTATCTTCAAAGCCTTCAATATTAAACTCCATTCCATACGGAATGTTCACTGCGTTGGCCAGTCCATGATGGGTATCGAGTAATGATGATAAAGGATGAGCTAGAGAATGCACTACTCCCAGGCCTTTTTGAAAAGCAACTGCGCCCATAAGCGAAGCGATCAGCATGTTGCTCCTGGATTCTGCATCCGGATGGTTAACTGCTTTCTCAAGTGATTTGCTGATGAGGGCGATGCCTTCGAGTGCAATGCCTTCACACAAAGGATGCGGCATTTTAGCAACATAAGCTTCCATGTTATGTGTAAGTGCATCCATTCCTGTTGCGGCAGTAATATGGGCAGGCAGATCCATCGTGAGTTCAGGATCTGCAAACACCACCTTAGCCAGAAGTTTGGGTGAAAACAGAATTTTTTTCTGGTGTGTTTCATCATCCGAAATGATAGCGCTTCGTCCAACTTCGCTTCCAGTACCGGCAGTTGTGGGAATCGTAATGAAATGGGGTACATCTTTCGTTACATAAATATCTCCACCTACAAGATCATCATATTTGAACAGGTCACCACGGTGGTTCACTCTAAGAACGATAGCGCGTGCAACATCCAGCGCTGCGCCACCACCAATACCAATGACAGAATCACATTTCAATTCATCAAATACTTCTGTCCCTTTGTACACATCTGACTTTACAGGGTTCTTGTGAATGTTGCTGAATGTTGTAGCGCGTACGTGCTTTTTTTGAAGGTCCTGAATGATACTTTTAAAAAAACCAAGTTGCGACACGGTAGGATCTGTAACAACAAGTGGTTTTTTCAGATCATTTTTAATACAATAATCTGCCAGTTCTTTTACAGAACCATATCCAAATCGAATTGTTGTAGGAAAATTATACTGGTAAATATTATTAAATCGCATTTATAATCTGATTTATCAAAGTATCCAAATGATATAATTATCAGGACGCAAGTGATCACAATAAATACATTTCAATAGCGCCATTTGTATATCCTTTGCGTCACGCGTAAGCGTAATTGCGTTCCTGTATTTAATACACAAGTCGGACTTAAAAATATTTGGCGATTGCAATTAGCTGCAGGCCACCAATCCCCAATTCCTAATCCCCAATTCCTAATCCCTCCTTAAATAATCTCAAAATACCTCCTGTACTCCCAATCTGTCACAGATTTCAAATGCTGTTTCCATTCCCATTCACGCGTGTTTGTAAAATGATCAGTGAATTTCTCTCCAAATATTTCTTTCGCAATTTCCGATTGCTTCATTTTCGTTGTCGCTTCTTCAAGTGTCCGTGGAAGTGTTCCATTTGAAAAATCCCTGTATCCATTCCCCGTTACGGCAGCCTGTTTTAATTCAAGCTTATGGGTAATCCCATACAAACCCGATGCGATGGCAGCGGCGATGGCGAGGTACGGATTCATGTCTGCTCCGGGTACTCGTGTTTCAACACGACAACTTTTTTGTCCCTGGTTCAACACACGCAAAGCCACTGTTCTGTTATCTATTCC
>JBJMLW010000197.1:0-2347 GCA_045805105.1 Flavisolibacter sp.
GGGTGCACAGTCATTGAACTTATCAACTGTTGCTCCGCCTTTCGGCCCATTGCTGAAGAATGACTTCGGTGAAATTGAAAATGTAACACGCGTTCTTCCCAATGGCAACACACCGTTGCGTTATGGTGAAAAAATGTTTAATGAGCCTAATACTTATTTCGCTGATGAACAGTTTTTTGATTTTTTCAAGGTGGGAATGGTGAAAGGAAATCCAAAGCATGCCCTCGACGAACCCTTTTGCGTGATGATGACAGAAGACATGGCTAAAAAGTATTTTGGAAATGAAGAACCATTGAACAAGGTGGTACGCGTGAACTTTGGAAATTATTTTGATTGTAAAGTGACGGGCGTTTTTAAACGCTTTCCTTCCAACACGCACTTTCACCCTGAATTAATTTTTTCATTTAATACGCTCAAGGATTCACTGATATATGGAGCCAATAACCTCATGACGAGTTACGGCAACAACTCTTTCTTTACTTACATCCGGTTGCCAAAAGGATACAACACAAGCAAGATGGAGGCACAGTTTCCTGCCTTTATCGACCGGCATATGCCGCAACGGGGAAGTGCCTACAAACCTTCACAGGGAACAAAACTTTCGCTTCAGAAGCTTACAGATATTCATTTGCGTTCGCATACAGATTACGAAGCTGAAGAAAATGGCGACATCAAGCGCGTTTATATTTTTTCAGCCATCGGCCTTTTCATCCTGCTCATTGCCTGCATCAATTATATGAACCTTTCCACTGCACGCTCAACACTGAGGGCAAGAGAAATCGGCATTCGCAAAGTATCAGGTGCAGAAAAAAAAGAAATCATGTTCCAGTTTCTCAGCGAGTCGGTTATGTTTACATGGATTGCAGCGATACTGGCAGTTGTGTTGACATTACTTATTTTGCCTGGACTAAAGAAATTATCAGGGCAGGATCTTGATTTCAATGTATTACTTCGCTGGAACATCCTTATACCACTTTTGCTCGTTCCATTTATAGTGGGCATTCTTTCAGGCTTATATCCTGCACGCTTCATGGCATCATTCAAACCGGTTATTGTATTGAAAGGATTTCTGAAATCCAGCAGCGGTGTGAATTTCAGAAAAGTATTGGTAACCTTCCAGTTTGCCATTTCAATTATCCTGGTGATCTGCACACTGATTGTATTCCAGCAAATGAGATACATGCAGAACAAATCCCTTGGATTTGATAAGGAGCATATCATAAACATACCATATGCCACTGCCCTGAATGATAAATATGAAGCTTTCCGCACGGAATTACTTTCACATCCTGATATAAAAAATGCTGCCAGGTCTTCGCGCATTCCAACCGGAAGATTGCTGGATGCCAGTAATGCCCGGATTGCTTCAGGTGATACTCTGGCGCCTGTAATGTCGGACATCAAATACCTTTTTACAGATGACGAGTTCAATAAAACTTATGGTGTGAGAATGGCTGCCGGTCGTGATTTTTCAAAAGACTTTACCACCGATACTTCCTCTTTTATAATTAATGAAGCAGCAGCCGGTGTGCTTGGATTTAAATCACCTTCCGAAGCAATCGGAAAAAACTTCGGATATGATTCGCGTAACGGGAAAATCATTGGTGTAATGAATGATTTTCATTTTGAATCCATGCACGAAAAAATTGTTCCACTTGTGATGTGGATCCCGGTTTCACCAAATGCTTTTAATGGCATTTCAATAAAAATGTCTGGGGCCCATCTTCCATCAACACTTGCATTTGTTGAGAAGACTTGGAAGAAGTTTTTACCTGAAACACCCTACCAGTTTACATTTCTGGATGACAGCTTTGCAAAATTATATAACACTGAACTGTTGCAAAGAAAACTGTTTACAGTTTTCGCGTGCCTGGCAATTTTCATTGCATGCCTTGGTCTTCTCGGGCTATCAGCGTTTTCAATCAGTCAACGTATTAAGGAAATCGGTATCCGGAAGATTCTTGGAGCAAATGTGAGCAGCATTGTAACACTGATATCTAAAGATTTCCTGAAGCTGGTTGGACTTGCTGCAGTATTTGCATTTCCAATTGCCTGGTATGCCATGCATAAATGGCTGGAAGATTTTGCGTACCGCATCAGCATTCCATGGTGGGTATTCCTTGCTGCAGGAATCATTGCGGCGGTTATTGCTTTTGTTACAATAGGTTTCCAGGCAGTTCGTGCTGCTGTGGCAAATCCGGTGAAGAACCTACGGACGGAATAAATATCGTGAAACGTGAAACGTCAATCGTGAAATGGAATTCTATGGTCCATGGCCTATGGTCCATGGTCTGGAATCAAAGATCATAAAATCATAAATCACAAATTGTATTATGTTCCGCAATTA
>JBJMLW010000198.1:0-3003 GCA_045805105.1 Flavisolibacter sp.
ACCGTCTCCATCGAGGTCACCACAAGAAGTATATACCGACGCAGTGCCGGTAGTATATTTCAAAGGTGGTGAATAAAATAAGGAGATGGATCCAATGGTGCTGTTGTTTTTCAGAAGGACAATATTGTTCCCTGTAGAATTTACCAATACCGGGTCAAGGTCACCATCACCATCAAGGTCGGTCGCGTTGATATAATTGACACCAAATCCCCACGAAGAATCTGCCTCTGAAGCAAAGGAGTTCGGAGTAAAACCATTGCCATCGCCGGGAAACGTAACGATAAATGAAGTAGTAGAATATGTAGTCAGTCCGTTTACTGTAACAGAAAGCGGTTTATAGGCAGCGCCTGCAGGTACTACCACGGAAAGACTGGTTGCAGATGCTGCGGTCACGTTCGCTTTCACATCACCAAAAAAAACAATATTATTAGAAGCTACAGGACTGAAATTATTTCCTGAAATCACCACCACAGATCCAATGGGACCACGCGTGGGCAAAAAAGAAGATACGACCGGCTTTTGTGCAGATACATCTTTGCCTAAAAGAAAGAAAAAAAAGAACAGGCAGGTGTTTGTAGAGGCCAACTTTAATATTCGCATGCAGATCGTTTTGGCAATAGGGTTGAATCTCCAAAATACAATAAATTTCCATTAATACAGGAGCCACAAAGTCGCAAAGACACTAAGGAACACAAAACATTATTCATGTTGGTGCCTTAGTGCCTTTGTGGCAATGTATTTTTTTGCACAGAGAGGACAAAGAGTATAACATTTGTTTTCCGCTTTTCCTCTTTTATCTTAGCTATGCATTCATCTTTCTTCTCTTAAAATCTAAAAACCCAACAACCAAAAAGAATACAGCATATCCCATCGAAGTCCATTCAATTTTACCTAGCTGCGATTGATATTCCGGTGCCAGCCCGAAAATCTGGAAGCTATAAGGAAAATAATACATCAAATCCGAATGGTATTCGAGGGCAAGCACAGTTCCAGTCAGCCATAATACAATACCAAGGGCCACCGATACAATAAAATTTTTAAATCGTAGCCCGATCCAGAATTGAATAGCGCTGACTCCAAAGACAGTGAGGTATGTACTGATAGTTTTTAACCATACAGTATATCCATTGAATGGCCGGTGCAGCAGGTTTAAATCCGGAATAATAAAATGAATGGCACATACTACAAGCCACATGAACAAATGGTTTGCTACAAGGAAGAGTAGGATCATCAAATGGATATTAATAAACTTTCCTATAAAAACGGAAAACCTGGTTTGCGGTGAGGTGAGCACCTGCTTCCAAGTATGATTCTTGTGTTCAATTTGCGGCAACAGCGTGCAGACGAGAATTACAAACAGCGGTAAAATACCCAGGCCATTCATTTCTGCAGCCAGCTTGAAGATGGCATTCATGGGATCTTTCACGCTTTGATTTTCATCAGGTAGTCCATGTGTTAGTGAATTTAAAAGAAAGATGAAGGGAACGACAGCAGCACCAACGAGAGTAAAATAAAATGCTGCGGTTCTTTTTGTTTTTAATATTTCGGAGCGGAGGGTTATGATGATGTTCATTTTGTGTTGGTTTTTTTTGAACCACGGGGGCACGGAGGTTACTTAGGTTTCTCCATGTTTCTCTGTGTCACTGTGTTTTCGTGGTTCTTGTTGTCAGATCAATAAATAATTGTTCCAGGTCATTTTCTTTTGGATGCAACAGGTATACATCCAGGTCTTGTTCAGTGAGTTTGCGGTTGATGGCTGCTACCTGGTTAATGTCGCTGAAGACAACAGATAACTTTCCATTTTCCATATATGGATTAAACGATTTCAGGATTTGACAGGCAAGGTGGTTGTCTGATGTTTTTATAAATACCTTCGATCCTTTTTGCTGTATGCTGTGCAACTGGGGTAATGTTCCCTGGAATAACATTTCTCCTTTATAAATAATGCCAACATGACTCACCATTTTTTCTACTTCGGCAAGCAAATGGCTGGAGATTAAAATGGTCATTCCAAAATCTTGGTTCAACCGTTTTATCAATTGTCTTAATTCGATGATGCCAGCTGGGTCAAGACCATTTGATGGTTCGTCGAGGATCAGCAATTCAGGATTGGGCAACAAAGCAAGTGCAATAGCAAGACGTTGTTTCATTCCCAATGAAAACTTCTTCACTGTTTTTTTTCCGGTATCATCCAATGCCACTACTTTCAATACTTCATTTATTTTTTCTTTAGATACACCGTATACAGGTCGGTACACTTCTAAATTTTCTTTTGCAGTGAGATGTCCATACAATGAGGGCGATTCAATCAACGACCCGATCTTTTTTAATATTGAAATGCGGTTGGAATGCAAATGCTGTCCGAAGATTTCAATATCTCCCTGTTGATTTTTTAATAAACCAAGAAGTAAGCTTAACGTAGTGGTTTTACCAGAGCCATTCGGACCGAGGAAACCATAGATGGAACCACGTGGTACTTCCAGATTGATATTGGATAAGGTTTGCGAATTTTTAGAGTAATGATAGGAGAGGGACGATGTTTTTATAATGGGAGGATTCATTATGTTGAATGTTGAATGATGAATGTTGAATGATGAATGTTGTATGATGAATGTTGAATGTTGTATGTTGAATGTTGTATGTTGAATGTTAAATGATGAATGATGAATGTTGAATGTTAAATGATGAATGATGAATGTTGAATGTTGAATAATGTAGAAACTGATATTGATTTTTTGACTAAATATTATTTGGGTATTTAGGATTTCCTTGGGTTGAAGAATTCTGAACTAACGCAATCCACCTTCGGCGGACGCAAGGGTTTCGCAAGGGACGCAAGGGATGTATTTATAGCGCCCTTTGCGTATCCTTTGCGGTCACGCGAAGCGCGACTTGCGTTAGTTCAGTTCCTCCTCGAATAAAAGATCTTCGAATTATCAAAGTAAACATCGCTCTAAGTCTCCCCTTTAGGGGGACAGGGGGTTTATGATTTCCTTGGATCAA
>JBJMLW010000199.1:0-6099 GCA_045805105.1 Flavisolibacter sp.
CATTTGTCGGTGCGATCTGGCGGTTGATCAGCAGGTCTTCAACACGTTTGCGATACCAGTTGAATTGTATACCTGCGCGGTCATGAAAAAAAGAAAGGTCGGTACCGATCTCCAGTTCTTTCTGACGTTCAGGTTTTACGTTCTCATTGGCAAGACGTGTGCTCGAGAACAATGCGGTTCTTCCAAGGAATGAGTTCGTGCTGTATACATTGGTACGATCGTATGCCCCAATGCCGGTTAGATTTCCTGATTCGCCATAGGCGGCCCGGAGTTTAAAAGTATTCCACCATTCCAGGTTATGTTTCCAGAAATTAGATTCTGAAACGATATAACTGCCACTTGCTTTGTAGTAAACCTGGTTGCGCTGGTCTTCTCCAAAAACCGAAGAACCATCAAGACGTACAGCACCTGTAATGAACAGCTGATTGTTGAATCGGAAATTCTGTTGCAGGTAAGCACCCGATACTGAAAATTCTGTTCGGTCATCAACACTTGGAAGCGGTGTACTTGCACCATTGACAGTTTGAACAAAAGGACTTAATCCACGTCCCTGTAATAAAGCATAGCGATTCTTTTCATATTGCACTGAATAACCAACCTGTGTACTCGAACCCAGTTTTGGCGTGATATTGAATTGGTAAGTACCATTTAATTCATTATTGATCTGGAAGAAAAAGTCATTACCTGTACTGGCATAACCGTTCAATGTAGGATCGAGTGTAGTACCACCGCCAAAGAAAGCTGTATTTACATTGTATGCAAAGGGAGGCATGTAGGTAGTTCCGTTCTGTCCGTATTGGTCGATTCCCAGCGTATAATCAATGGTCATTCCATCGAATGGTTTCAATTTCGCGCCGAGATTGGCAATCACGCGATTGGTCTCTTCTCTTTGTTTAAAATCTTCTATCACTGAAACCGGGTTCACACGACCTCTTTCTCCTACTGCTTTTAAATTACCTAAAGCATCACGGGTAAACAGGTCATGTAAATTTCCAATGATGGTAACCGAGTTCATTGGAGTATAGAAAGAATTACCATCCGGTTTTTCATTGGCAGCGTTATTGATATAATTCATACCAAGGTTAACACTAAGCACTTTATTCAATGTCTGTTCCAGATTGGCTCTGAAAGTGAATCTCCTGAAATCGGTGTTTTTAATAATACCCTGGTTGAAAAAATAAGCACCAGACAAATAATACCTGGTCCTTTCATTGCCCCCGCTTACCGATACATTATTGTCTGTACCCAGACCTGTCTGAAAAATATAATCCTGGTAATCATACCTGGTTACAGGAGTGGTTGTAGTCAGTGCAGGTGTAAGAATATCCTGCGTTTGAATATCCGGAGAAGGTCCAAATTTTACAGGCGACCTGTTTACATCGAGTTTTTTTCTGAGTTCACTAAACAACAAGCCTACAGAGACAGCTACCTGTGGAGCGCCGGATTTCCCTCTTTTTGTAAATATTTGTATCACACCTGCGTTTGCTCTCGAACCATAGATTGCTGCGGCTGCAGCTCCATTCAACACTTCAATTCTTTCAATGTCATTGGGATTAATATCAACCATCCTGTTTTGTCCGATATTACCCACGAAGTTGCTTCCATCGTATGAGTTCTGTGTATTGGTTACTCTTGTAGTGGCATTGTTGATAATAACGCCGTCCACAATATAAAGTGGTTCAGAAGATGACAACACTGAGCTAATACCTCTCAGTCGCACCGACATTCCACCAGCGGGATCACCAGAGTTCTGGATGATCTGTGCACCTGCGGTCTTTCCCTGCAATGCAGTCAATACGTTTGCAGTGGCGCCGTGTGTTAATTCTTCTCCGTTTACCGTGCTGATATAGTTTCCTAATTGTCTGCGGGTGGTTCCAGCAGAAACCCCTGTTATCACTACTTCATCCATCTTGAGCGCGTCTTCGACCAATTGTGAATTTATAGTCACTGCGTCTTGTGTTCCGACTGTGAGAACCTCGGAATTGGCTTTGAAACCAACCCCGGAAAAATTCAGGTGATATGTTCCGGGTTTAAGTGCGGCCTGGAAAGAATAATTGCCTTCTGAATTGGTAGTGGTTCCAAAACTACTGCCCTGAACCGTTACCGATATGTCGGGAATGCCTTTGCCATCTGCACTCGAAACTTTTCCGGAAATACGTACTTGTGCAGAGACGAATAGTGTAAGAAAAAGGAAAGGGAACATCAGTGAATAACGTTTAATATTCACTGGATAATAAGGTCGTTTCTTCCTCATTGAAGCAGTTTTAAAAGTTGAAAGGATGAGTGAATTTACGGGTTTCGCACGAACCAAATGCTGGAATTATGCGGGAATCTGCATGTATTGTGCGGGAATGTAGGTACAAGTTACCAGTTGCATGCTTCAAGCAAGACCATAACGACATGTCGATCCTTGATTAGCTGTCACACAGAACGCATACCTTTTAATAATTCGTCAGTCCCTTTAAGTTCTCTAATCCTTCCTGCATCATTACACCGTATGTGTTTTCATAAAAAAGGCTGCCCAGTTTTTTCCATGGATACCATTTCAGGTCAAACTTCATATACCATTGTAGTGTGAGAGAATCCGTATTGGTATGCGAAAAAATTTTCCATCCATTTATTACGGGATCCTTGTCATTCTGCTGTAAGGACATCAGGATCTCAGAATCGTTTTCGGTTTGAGAAATAATACGGATAGAGTCGAATGCCTGCACAGCGGAATTTGATTTGAAAGCAGGGTGCCATTTGTACCACTGGTTCCTGTCGCGAACAGCGGAAAAAATAGATTCCTTTTCCCCACGAATATTAATTGCTTTGGAAATCGTAATGTGCGAAGGTATCAACAAAGACACGCCGGTCACAGCAATGAAAAGAAATACCACACTGATTAAAAAAAGCTTGATCACCCGCACTGTAAAAAATTTTATTCCCAGCGGAATATTCGCGATGTAATGCTATATATGATAATGCCCCACACGAGCAAAACAAGGATCTGCGGCCAGCAACTGGCGATAGATGCGCCCTCAAAAGCTACATTCCGCATGGCATCATTTACAGCAGTGAGTGGAAGAAATTTTAATATAGGCTGGAGGAATGCCGGTAGTGCGTTTCTCGGAAAAAATGTTCCTGATAAAAAATATTGCGGGAACATAAACAGGTTTGCATAAATGGGAATAACATTCTGGTTCTTTGCAACCGCACTGATAAAAAATCCAAATCCCATGAATACAAGCAATGCAATAAAACTCAGGATGAGCATATTAAAAAATGTGATCCATCCATGTGCGAGGAAAAATCCATAACCATAATGTCCAAAGGCGATCAGCACGACTACAGTTGTCAGGTTGAAGATCACGCGGGAGATGCTTTCACCGAGGATGATATAACCTTTCTGAATTGGTGTGGAATACATTCTTTTCAATACGAGGCTTTCTCTCAACAGGTAAAAACCAAAGGAAACGCCAAAGACCGCTGAGCCGATCAATGCAAAACCGATCATGCCTGGTAAAAAGAAATCTATATAGCCATATTTTCTACCTGGTTCAATCGAGTACTGCACCGAAGCAACTGTTTCCTGTCGCGGATAATAGGTTTTATCCATCGAATCAATCGAAGACGACAGCGCATTTTCCAACTGATAAAAATTCTGTTGGGCAGCAGAAGAAGTTCGAAGATGAATTTTGAAAGGTGCCCCTGCAGAATCATGGTTCTTCTGGATGTCTATGACTGCGGTAATCCTGCCTTTTTTTAATTCATCCTCAATATCCTTCCCGTTTTCATTTTGAATATTAATAGAAGGATTATGCTTCATTACCTGGTAAAATGCTGTTGAAGTATCAGCATTTTTTTCCAGGGCAACATCATATTTTGGGATTCCGCCACGACCAAGAGAACCAAAAATCCAGATGAGGACAATCGGAAAAAAAAGACTGAAAAATATTGCCTGCGGACTTCGGAAGGTAGCTTTAAGGCTGGCCCTTGTAATTGCCATCATGGCCCGAAACTGGCTGTAGGGTTGAGTCATAAAGTGAGTAGTCAATCGTCAATCGTGAATATCGAATGGTGAATAACGATCGAATCGTTTTATTATTAATTAAAAAACACCTGCAAATATAAACTTTGGACATAGTAAATAATGGGAAGTTATTATTGCACCTATCGCTCTTCACTTTGTTTCTCCGCTCTTGTCTTCCTCACCACTCACCATTCACTACTCACGATTCACGCTTCCTCCTCACTGCACCATAAATTCAAATGGCAATCTAGCCTGCACGCCCGACGACATTTCCCGGATTCTGGCTATTTGTTGAAAGATCTTATAATTTTCTTCTCCGAGTTTTTCTTTTAACAAGGCCTCGGGCCCGGTCTTATTCTTTCCAAGCAAATCATCCAGCCAGCTTCCGTATTCAGGATATTCTCTCATTCCATACCTGGTGACCTTCGCCATTTTTGCGGCGCTGTTCACTGCATCCTGCAGGGTGCCAATCCTGTCGACCAAACCAATTTGTAGTGCAGCAGCACCACTCCACACTCTGCCCTGTGCAATGCTATCGATATAGTTGATGTCTTTTTTGCGACCTTGCGCAACTCTTTCCTTGAAGTGGAGATAGATCCGATCCACACCGCTCTGTACCAGTTGCTTTTCTCTTTCGTTCATTGGCCGGATTATCGACGGACCATCTGCAAAAGGAGCAGTCTTCACACCATCAAACGTCACTCCTATTTTATTTTTGAAAAAGCCTTCCATATTTGGAATCACCCCAAATACACCAATAGATCCTGTAATTGTATTGGCACTGGCAAAAATACTGTCGGCACCACAAGCAATGTAATAACCGCCAGATGCTGCAACATCACCCATACTTACCACTACTGGTTTGCCATCCTGTTTTGCCATATTGAGCTCGCGCCAGATCTTCTCACTTGCAAGGGCACTCCCGCCTCCCGAATTCACACGAAGCACAATTGCCTTTATCGAATTATCGAGCCTTGCTCTCCTGATTACCTTTACATAATTATCTCCACCGATATCTGTTTTGCTCCCATTGCCATCCACTATATTTCCCTCGGCATAAATCACCGCTATGCGATCACTGCCACTCTTTCTGATCGTTACCGCTTCATTATAATTGTTGATTGAAACAAGGCTTAGTCTGTCAGTCTTGCCCAGTGATAACCTCCTTTTCAATTCCGACTTGATCTCATCGTCATACTTTACACCATCAATCAATTTATTCGACACAGCCTGTTGCGGCGATTGAATCGCCACCGTATTTGCCAGTTGATGCAAGGTGGCCGTATCAACACCTCTCGATTTTGATACCTGCTGCAGAAAATAATTATAGAGATCGTTCAGCCACACGGTTGTCTGCAATTTATTTTCAGGTGTCATTTGATTGACACGAAAGATCTCGGTAGCACTTTTATATTTTCCTGCATAAAAAATCTGTGGCTGGATCTGCAATCGATCCAGCAGGTCTTTCACAAAAAAAAGACTCACTGCATATCCCTTCCAGTCAAAATTTCCAGCAGGGTTTACATAAACCTTATCTGCGGCTGAAGCGACAAAATAAGAGCCCTGCGACATCATATCACCATGGGCGATCACAAATTTTCCAGACGATTTAAAATCGAGAAGCGCAGTTCTTAGTTCGTTGCTCGATGCGAAACCATTTGCATTTTGATCTGCCTGGATAAAAACGCCTGCAATACTATTGTCCGTTTTTGCGTGATCAAGCAATCGAATTACATCATAAAGTCCGGGAATATTACCATTGCCGGAGAGGGAAGCTATCGGATCGTTTTGCATCTGTTCCGGAAAATGCTGTCCCAGGTCTATCACCAGTACAGATTTGGAAGGAACATCAGGTTTGTCCCTCGATAACTTACTGCTAACAATGGCAACGAGAAAAAAAATACAAATCAGGAAGAAAACAACCAGTGATAAAAATGAAGCGAAGAATATCTTGAAAAAACTTCTCATACCAACTTCTTTATAGTTTCAAAAATAGAAGATATTTGGCGCACATTGGATTCGATTAAAATCGAATGTCATTTTTACAGAGGAAAGCTGATTGAGATGATTGTTATGATTATTTA
>JBJMLW010000200.1:0-5688 GCA_045805105.1 Flavisolibacter sp.
CGGAGATAAGGCTGAAGATGGTGCACAGCTGCGACCACATATCGTTTGGTTTGAAGAAGAAGTTCCTATGATGGAAGAGGCGGTCAGGATAACACGTGGTGCAGACATTTTTTTAATTGTAGGAACTTCACTCGTTGTTTATCCTGCAGCAGGATTGACCAACTATGCACCTTGGGAAATTCCAAAATTCATTGTAGATAAAAAAATACCATATACAACCGCTTTGTATAATTCTACAGCAATTGAAAAAGCCGCAGGAGAAGGCATGCAGGAAGTGAAAATGAAATTACGGCAGCTTGTCTGAAGTATTCACATCCGAACTGAAAAGGATAACCCAGGTGGCAAAGTCTTCTGAAAAGTTCTCAAAACGGTGATCAATACCTGCAGCTACAAAAAGTATATCACCTGTAAAACAGGTAAAACGCTGACCTTCCCTGTGCATCGTGGCCTGTCCTGAAGCAATGACATAGATTTCATCCTTATAAGGAAGTTTTTGCCTGTCCCATTTTTTTGGAGCATAGTATTCAACACTCATCGTTCCACGACGCATCAGTTCAGTAAAAACTGCTCCGTTTTCTTTATTGAGCCTTGAAATTGCTTTTTCAATTGTCATATGATCATTCATGGTAGTTGAGTTGATTGATGTTTAAATTCGATTCCGTAATGTGCCAGTGCTTCAAGTAGTGGTTCGTATATTTCGGGTAACACGGGAATGTGTAGTCCCTTCATCTGTAATGTCCCGTTTAATACCAGCCTGGCTGCAATGCCCAGTGGCAATCCAACTGTTGTAGCCATCGCCGTATTCTCATCATCTGAACCGGATAGAGTAAGCGTACTGGTTTCTTTAAATTTCAGATTCCGCTCTTCATATTCAATTTCATGCAGCATAATCACCATATCTCTGTCAGAAGGCCCAAGTGCAAGTTTTTTTTCCAATGCAAACTGCAGTACATCTGCGGCACTGCATTTTCCTTTATTGATAACCATTTCATCATCATCCATACCGAGATAAAAAAGTTGTTTCAGTGTAAGGCTGGCGTCATGCATTTTATCAGCAAGGGTAGCTGCAGCATTTACCTTCAGATCGTCGATATCAATTTTTTTCAAATCTCCATTATCATCTACCACCATAAATTCATCAACTGATTCCACGCCTTTTTCAGCAGCCTTCTTTTCAAGCTCCACAAGATTTACAAGTTCTGCCAGCAGCCCTTTTGTAACATCAAACTGGTCGTGAAGTTTCTGCTCCAGCCATTCGCTGAAACCGTTCGAATCCATATGAAGCTTGAAGAACTGGGCCAGTGACATACCTTCCGTATCATATTTTTTTTGTTCATCGGTCAGGTTAAGGTCTATGATGTTCTTCCAGCCATAAACAAAATCCGGATGCCTTAATGTGGTGCGGATAAATGTATCACACGATAACAGGCCATAAGTAGAAATGTAACTGAGAGAATCACGGTTCGGATACCAGCACAATACTTCTCCGTCTGGAATCGGAACATACCGCTTTTCAGTAAACAGTTCCTTGTATTCCAGCTCTTCAATTTCTCCGTTTTTTTTGAAAATCGCACCAGCTTTTCCTGCCATTACGATATTTCTTGGATTCCAGCTTACTTTATAATGCCATGGATTACTATCACTTTCAGGAGCAACAAGCCCACCGCAATGTGAAATAAATGAAGTGATCTTTCCCTGCCGGTCGTGTATCCTGTCAATCATTTTTTTTGCACTCATATGATCGATTCCCGGATCAAGACCCATTTCACAGAGGAAAAACAGTCCATTTTTTTCAATGTCTTTTTTGAGTGATTTCATCTGTTCATCCACGTAAGACGCTGTCAACAGGTTTTTTTTATATGTGATACAGTCTTTTGCAATAATAAAATGAAGGGCGGGGGGCATGAGGCTGATGACGATATCTGCCTCCTTTATGTACCGGCTTCGCTCTTCAGGTGAGTGAATATCAAAAGAAACCGCGCTACCATGTGGGGATGATCCTACCTTATGCTGTGCTGCTTCCAGGTTTGCATCCACAACAACCAGTTGCCAGTGTTCCTCTTCGGCATTATCAAGCAGGTAATGAATGAGAACAGTTGCCGACTTTCCCGCACCAAAAAGTAAAACATGTTTCATATAACGCCCAATGTAACGAAATCACGTTATTGAAAAAAGGGAGAAAACACATAGAAAAATGTGAAAAAAACCAGGGAAGACCGTTGTCCATCGTCTATGGTCCATGGTCTATTGTCTATCAACTATCCTGCAAGCTGGCTCACTACATATGCAACCAGGCACGCCGTAAGAAAAACCAGGGTAACATTCACCCAGTTTGCTACCGGGTAGTCGGCTTTCTTCCATATTTGTTTTTGTAACGAATCGTCAGCCGACCTTTCAGGAACGTAAGGAGCTTTATACCTGACATGTATATTGTTTCCGCCGGAAGAATTTCCTGGTATTATAGGGAAACTGGTTAATTCTTCCTGGATCATTTTTGCATTTTGCCTTGCCATGATCTGTTGTTGCCGTTTCTGTAGCAACAATTCTTCATCTACAATGGTAACAAAGCTTTTAAGCTCATCGATCTGATTAGCAGGAATCCAGCAGCTGCTCATATTCTCTATCCATACCAGATCGGCCTGCGTAAGGTCCATATCAATAAGGTCAGCAAAAGTAAAAGGGCCAGATACGGAATTTTCTCTCAATAAAAGGTACTGTTTCATTGTACGAAATGTTCACTTTAATCTATAAAATTTCCGTGCCCGACTAAATCACCCATTCCGGAAGACGTTACAAATAACAGATTCCTGTAATTGATTTTACAAACTGATGCTGATTTACATTAGCTGATTTTCATAGGAGAGGTTTATAATAATCAGTAACCGCAGCCCATCGAAAACAAAATTTCCACAATTATTTTGGTGAATGTGGAATGGTTAATTCAACAGCTTAAAATAGCTTGATAACATGTCCTTAAAATGCACCAAAAGATCAGGTTCTTAGGCTCAAATTGGGTACATTTGCTCACCTCAATTTCTACTACAAGCAGAACGAATGGAAGAAAATTTGCAACCGCAGGAAACGAACGATATCAACCGGATTATCCCAGTCAACATCGAGGAACAAATGAAGACCGCCTACATTGATTATTCAATGTCGGTGATCGTCGGAAGAGCACTTCCCGATATACGGGATGGTCTGAAACCAGTTCATCGAAGGATCCTTCATGCCATGAACGACATGGGCATGTACCACAATCGCCCTTTTAAAAAATCCGCCCGTATTGTAGGGGAGGTCCTGGGTAAATATCATCCTCATGGCGATAGTTCGGTTTATGATGCCATGGTAAGAATGGCACAGGAATGGAACATGCGCTATACAGTTATCGACAAACAGGGCAACTTCGGAAACCAGGATGGTGACGGTCCCGCAGCAATGCGGTATACTGAAGCCCGTATGCACAGGATGGCAGAAGCCATGTTGCAGGATATCGAAAAAGAAACGGTTGACTTTCAACTCAACTTCGATGATTCCCTTCAGGAACCAACGGTTTTACCAACACGCATTCCACAACTTCTCATTAACGGATCTAGTGGTATTGCAGTCGGTATGGCTACCAACATGATGCCGCATAACCTTTCGGAAGTAGTGGATGGATGCATTGCTTATATCAACAACCGCGAGATTACTGTCGATGAACTGATGCAATATGTGAAAGCGCCTGACTTCCCCACAGGAGGTACTATTTATGGAATGGAAGGTGTGAAAGCAGCATTTCATTTCGGACGAGGAAGGGTGGTGCTTCGCGGTAAACTTCATGTTGAAACAAAAGAAAGCGGCCGGGAACAGATCATTATCACTGAAGTTCCTTACCAGGTAAACCGTGATGCTTTATGCGACAGGATTGGTCAGCTGGTAAATGAAAAAGTACTTGAAGGTATCGCCCATATAAACAACGAATCCAACCAGAAAGAAGGTACCAGGGTGGTTGTTGACCTGAAAAGGGATGCGATTGCAAACGTTATCATCAACCAGCTTTATAAATACACTGAACTTCAGACAAGCTATGGGATCAACAATGTGGCGCTGGTAAAAGGACGCCCGAGAGTGGTGAACCTTAGAGAGCTGATTAGCGAGTTCATTGATTTCCGTCATGAAGTAATTTACCGCCGTACACAATACGAGCTGAGGGAAGCTGAAAAAAGAGCTCACTTATTACAGGGATATCTCATTGCTCTTGATCACCTGGATGAAGTAATTTCTTTGATCAGGTCTTCGGCTACACCCGAAGTGGCCAAGGACAACCTGGTAAATGCGGGTTGGGGTTTGGATGAAATCCAGGCTAAGGCCATTCTGGAATTAAGACTGCAGCGTCTCACAGGAATGGAGCGCGACAAAATCCGGCAGGAATTTGATGAACTGATGAAATTGATCAGCCACCTGAAGGATATCCTCGCCAATGAGTCCATGCGTTTTGATATTATCAGGAATGAGCTTATTGAAGTGAAGGAGAAATTTGGAGATGAAAGAAAAACAGAAATAACTTATCTCGATAATGAGATGAGTATTAAAGATCTGATCAAGGAAGAAGATGTTGTAATCACAATCTCTCATCTTGGTTATATCAAACGGACATCAGCCACTGAATTCCGCGCCCAGAAAAGAGGGGGAAGAGGGGCAGTAGGAGGTCGAACCAGGGAAGAAGATTTTATTGAACAGCTGTTCGTTGCCTCTACACACCACACACTTCTTTTCTTTACTGAAAAAGGTCGTTGCTACTGGCTGAATGTTTACCAGGTTCCTGAAGGAGAAAAGAACAGTAAGGGGAGGGCGATACAGAATGTATTACAGATATCACCCGATGACAAAATCCGCACGATCATTGATATTGCAGATCTTCAGGATGTGGAATTTGTAAACAGCCATTACATAGTTTTATGTACCAAACAAGGTATTATCAAAAAAACTGCACTGGCTGATTTCAGTCGTCCGCGCCAGACCGGTGTCAATGCTATTACAATTGTTGAAGGCGACCAGCTTCTCGAAGCAAAACTTACCGATGGTAATTGTGAAATTATGATGGCTGTTGCATCTGGTAGGGCAATACGCTTTCCGGAAGTAAAGGTTCGGCCAACCGGCCGGGGCGCAATTGGTGTGGCTGGTATTGAAGTTGATGATGCAAAAGATGAAGTAGTAGGCATGCTCTGTGTCAACCTCTCAAATCCTGATGGTCGCACCGTTCTGGTTGTAAGTGAAAAAGGATTTGGAAAAAGAACACCGGTTGATGAGTACAGGGTTACCAACAGGGGAGGGAAGGGTGTAAAGACGATCAATGTAACAGACAAAACAGGAAGACTGGTAGGTATGCTGGATGTGGCAGAAACTGAGGATCTCATTATCACCTGCAAAAGTGGTGTTACCATAAGGATGAAAGTATCCGATATCAGTTCGCAGGGGCGTGCAACTCAGGGTGTGAAACTGATTCGCATCGATGAAGGTGATGCCATCGCCGCCATTACCAAGATTGATGTAACTGAAGTGGAAGAAATAAACGGAACCACGGCCGGTAATGAAACAACCAATTTAACGGAAAATCCATCTGAAGGAGAAGACCCTAATCAATCATAATACAAAAACAATAACAATGCGAAAACTATTAGTTACCGTTTTGCTTGCCGTAGCATTTTC
>JBJMLW010000201.1:0-10207 GCA_045805105.1 Flavisolibacter sp.
CAGGATTGATATCCACCATCCTGTTCTGGCCAATCGTTCCAACAAAATTGTTCCCATCATAATTATTCTGTGTATTGGTAACTCTTGTTGTAGCATTATTAATGATGACACCATCTACAATATAAAGTGGTTCTGATGATGAGAGAATGGAACTGATTCCTCTAAGGCGCACAGACATGCCGCCTGCAGGATCACCGGAATTCTGGGAGATCTGCGCACCGGCAGTTTTTCCCTGCAAGGCTGCCAGCACATTTCCTGTAGCGCCTTTATTAAGGTCTTCCGCATTTACAGAAGCAATATAATTTCCCAGCTGGCGTCGGGTAGTTCCGGCCGAAACACCTGTAATCACCACTTCATCCATCTTCAGTGCATCTTCTGCCATTTGCACATCTGCTGTAACGGCATTATTACTACTGACTTCAATGGAGCGCGAAAACTCTTTAAATCCAATTCCTGAAAAATTAATCTGGTAAGTTCCCGGTTTAAGGTCTGCCTGGAAGGAATAATTACCATCAACATTGGTTGTGGTTCCGAATGTTGTACCACGCACCAGAACAGAAATATCGGCAATCCCTTTATTTTCCTGGTTGGTTACTTTTCCTGAAATGCGAACCTGTGCTGCTGCTGCCAGAACAAATAAATTGAACAGGGTAAACAGCATAACACTTTTGAACTTCTTAGTTTGAAGCTGGAAAAAATCTCTCATAAGCTAAAATTAAATACGATGAAAATGTAGGATAATTCCACGATAACTGATCAGCAAATCGATGAACGGGGTTATTGTGTTGTAATTTTTTTCAGGTTGGTTAATCCTTCCTGCATCATTACCCCATAGGTGTTTTCAAAAAAAAGACTGCTGAATTTTTTCCAGGGATACCACTTTAGCCGGAAATCCATATACCATTGAAGTGTTAGTGAATCAACATCGGGATGTTCATAAATTTTCCATCCATTGGCAACCGGTTCTTTTTTTCCCTGCCTCAATAACATGGTAACCGTATCACCCTGCTGTAAAATATCTGAGACAATAATCGTATCAAAACTTTTCCGACCTGGACTTTCCATAAAGGCAGGATGCCATTCCTTCCATCGTTCGGGATTTTTTACCAGTGAAAAAATTGTATCCTTTGGCGCATGCAGGTTGATTGCTTTTGAAATACGGATATGAGAAGGAATCATCAGGGAAATCCCAGTTCCCAGCAGGAAAAGAAAAACCAGACTGATGAAAAAAAGTTTGATGATGCCCACGTTAAAAATTTATTCCCAGCGAAAAACCTTTGCTGTCAGCGTATAAATAATAATTCCCCATACAACCAGGATAAGCACCTGCTCCCAGCAGCTGGCAAGCGATGCACCTTCAAAAGCTACATTGCGCATGGCATCATTTACTGCTGTGAGTGGAAGAAATTTTATAATGGGCTGCAGGAAAGAAGGCAGTGCGGCGCGAGAGAAAAATGTTCCTGATAGAAAATACTGCGGAAACATGAACAGGTTGGCATAGATCGGGATCACATTCTGGTTTTTTGAAACAGCACTGATAAAAAATCCAAAACCCATAAAAACCAGCAACGCGAGAAAACTGAGAAGAAGCATGTTAATAAAGGTCAACCAGCCGTGGGCCAGGTAAAATCCGTATACATAATGACCAAAGGCGATCAGCACCACCACTGTAAGGAGGTTGAATATTACTTTGGCAATGCTTTCACCGAGTATAATATACTGGCGCCGGATAGGTGTTGAATACATTCTTTTCAATACAAGCGTTTCGCGCAGTGCATAAAATGTAAAAGCAATTCCGAAAACAGCAGAGCCGATCAATGCAAAGCCGATCATTCCAGGCAGAAAAAAATCAATCATCCTATATCTTCTTCCGGGTTCCACAGATTGAGATATGGATGCCACACTCATGTTCTGCGGGAACTGGCGCCTGTCCATTTCATTAATGGTTGCACGCAATGCAGTAAGAAAAGTCTGGTAATCGCGCTGGCTGGCTTCAGATGTGCGGATGTGGATCTGGTATGGAGAATGATTTGAAGAATCGGTATTTTTTTCAACATCAATAATCGCTGCAATTTTTCCTTTGCTCAATTCATCTTCGATATTCTTTGCTGTATCTTTTTCAAACTTCAGAACCGGGTTCCTGTATTTCAATGCCTGATATAACTGATTTGTAGTATCTGCATTCTTTTCCCATGCAACATCAACAGAAGGAATACCATTGCCACCCAGTGAACCAAAGATCCATATCAACACAATGGGAAAAAACAGGCTGAAGAAAATCGCCTGCGGACTTCTGAATGTTGCTTTCAGACTGGCTTTCGTTACAGCCAGCATTGCACGAACCTGATTGTATTGCTTAGACATGAACCCTTGAAATTTCGTTATTCGTTATTCGTTATTCGTTATTCCCCGCCTGCTACGCATTCGGGCAGGGATATTCGTTATTCTATCCGGGGTCATTGAATATAAAACTCAAATGGCATCCTCGTCTGAATTGATTGTGTCATTTCCTTTATCCTCAATATTTCCCTGAAAAGTTTATACTGGTTCTCCCCCACCTGTTCCCTGATCAGTGCTTCCGGTTCATCCTTTTTTCTTTGCAGGAGATCATCGAGCCAGCTTCCTGTTTCCGGATATTCCTTCAAACCGAATGTTGACACCTTTGCCATTGCAGCAGCGCTCCTGATGGCATCATGGAGTGAACCGATACGGTCAACGAGACCGATACGTATGGCATCACTTCCACTCCACACTCTTCCCTGTGCAATACTGTCGATGTATGCTGTATCTTTTTTTCTTCCTTCGGCCACACGTTGTTTGAACTGCATATATATCCTGTCGACGCTGCTCTGCGCCTGTTTTTTCTCTATATCATTCATTGGTCTGTAGATGGCACCGGCATCTGCATAAGGCGCTGTTTTAACCCCATCGAATGTAATGCCCAACTTATTTTTGAAGAACCCACTCATGTTTGGAATGATGCCAAAAACACCTATGGAACCTGTAATTGTATTCGGACTTGAAAAGATGCTGTCGGCACCACAAGAAATATAATAACCGCCAGATGCAGCAACATCACCAAAGCTTACTACAACGGGCTTTCCATCCTGCCGTGCCATGTGAAGTTCCCTCCAGATCTTTTCACTTGCCAGTGCACTTCCGCCACCAGAGTTCACCCGCAACACAATTGCTTTTACTGAATTATCCAACCGGGCTTTCCGTATAATGCGTATGTAATTATCTCCGCCAATGTTGTCATTGCTTCCCATACCGTCAACAATATTTCCTTCAGCATAGATTACTGCAATACGGTCGCGGCCGGACCTTTTCATGTATACTGACTCAAAATATTTATTTACCGGAACCAGGTTGAGTTTATCTGTTTTGCCGATGTTCAACCGCTGCTTGAATTCTGCCTTGATTTCATCATCGTATTTCACACCATCAATCAGGTGTTCCCGAACTGCATCTTCTGGTGTCTGGATCGCGGCAGCAGAAGCCAGTTTGTGAAGTGTGGCCGTGTCAATATTGCGTGAAGCACCTGTCTGAACAAGGAAATAATTATAAAGTTCGTTCAGCCACACAGTAGTCTGCAACCTGTTCTCAGGAGTCATCTGGCTGGTACGGAACATTTCTGTCGCACTCTTGAATTTTCCCGCGTAGAAAATCTGCGGCTGGATATCAAGCCTGTCGAGCATTTCCTTTACAAAAACAAGCGTAATGGCATAACCCTTCCATTCAAATGCCCCTTGAGGGTTAACATAGATCCTGTCTGCAGCACTGGCAACGAAATAAGAACCCTGCGATATCATATCACCATAAGCAATGACAAATTTTTTCGACTTTCTGAAATCAAGAATTGCATTTCTGAGTTCATTACTGGATGCAAAACCGTTGGAGTTGGCGTCTCCTTCGATATAAATTCCTGAAATATCATCATCATCCTTTGCATTTTTTACAAGACGTATCACATCATAAAGTCCGGGGCTGTCGCCTGTGCCGGATAATGCTCCCAGGGGATTATCCTGTTTACGTTCATGAAATGTTTCAGAAAGGTTGATGACAAGAATTGATTTCGAACGGATGTCTGGTTGGTCTTTTGTAGTAAGCCGGGCTACCGCAGCTATCAGAACAAAAATGCAAAGAACAAAAAATACAACAATGGAAAGAAGTGAGGCAAAGAACATTTTGAAAAAGCTTCTCATACAACGGTGTCTTCTTTATTTCAAAATAAAAGATATTTGAACCGCATGAAGATACAACTATGAACGAGGTTTACTTGCTTACCGGGGGAAATATGGGAAATCGCACAGATTATCTTTCAAACGCAAAAAAAGAAATCAGCATTCATTGCGGACCGGTGCTGCATTCATCTTCAGTATATGAAACGGAAGCATGGGGTATTGAGGACCAGGAATCATTTTTGAACCAGGTGCTTTGCATTCAAACACATTTATCACCAGAAGAGCTGATATCAGGCATTTTCAGGATCGAAGAAGGTTTCGGAAGAAAAAGAGACGAACGATATGGTCCGCGCATCATTGATATTGACATTTTACTTTACAATGACCTCGTTGTTGATCATCCTGGTTTAACCATTCCACATCCACGGATGCAAAGCCGCAGGTTTGTTCTGACACCGCTTGCAGAAATAGCACCGGATAAAATACACCCCGTTTTGAAAAAATCCATCCTTACACTTTTGAATGAATGTGAAGATCCCTTGAAAGTGAATAAATTTAATTGATCACTTGCATCAACAATCCTTATTTTGCCACCTTTGCCGCAGCAGGATAATGCGGGCGGCCTTTGCTGATGAAGTATACTTTTTTTACGATCGAAGGAAATATCGGTGCAGGCAAAACCACGCTGGCACATTTGCTTTCCAAACATTTTAATGCAAGGCTGGTTCTGGAGCAGTTTGCGGACAATCCTTTTCTTCCGAAATTTTATGATAATCCGCAACAATACGCTTTCCCGCTTGAACTTTTCTTCATGGCAGAACGGTTCAAACAACTGAAGGAACTGATTCAGCAGAAGGATCTATTTCAGAATGTTACCATCTCCGATTATCTTTTTACAAAGTGCCTGCTCTTTGCGAGGATCAACCTGCCGGAAGATGAATTCAGGCTGTACCAGCGGCTGTTTGAAATTGTGAACCAGCAGATCCTTCAACCGGAGATCCTTATTTACCTGCATGCACCGGTTCAGAAACTTCAACAGAATATTAAAAAAAGGAACCGTTCCTACGAACAGAAAATTCCCGACGATTACCTGTTCAGCATACAGGAAACGTATACGCATTATATAAGACAACATAATCTAAAAACATTGTTTGTTGATGTAACAAATGCCGACTTCCTGGGAAATGAAAAACATTTGCAGGTAATTATTAATGCGCTGGATAAGGAGTACCCCGATGGGCAGCACTACCTAAGTCTACCATAAGATTGGCATTATGAGTACATAATTCTCAATATTCAATTCTCAATATTCAAGTCGGTCCGAACAACATGACAGTGATCGAACTAACTTGAATATTGAGCATTGAGCATTGGTTATTGAATATTTTTCTTCATCCTGTCAGGGCTGCATGGAATGAATCAGCAATTATCTTTGCCTCGATGGAATTCAAATGGCAGAGTCTCTCCCCACTAAACTATAAGGAATACAGGCTGTACATTTTCGTAAGATTTTTTTACATCATGGCATTGCGGATGGTAGCAACCGTTGTTGCTTACCAGTTGTTTCATTTAACCGGTAGCTCGTTTTCAATCGGCATTGCCGGTCTTTCAGAATTCCTACCGGTTTTTGCGCTGGCGTTATATGCAGGACATGTAATTGACAGGTCGGACAAACGAACGTTGTTGCTGAAAGGAATCTGTTCCTATCTCGTATGTGTAATAGCACTCATTATCATAACCCTTCCTGCAATAGAAAACAGGCTGACCGTAGTATCGCTTTCTATTTTATTTTACTGTGTCATATTTATGACTGGTGCCATCCGGGCTTTTGCAGGGCCCACAACCAATGCCATCATTGCACAGCTGGTTCCTAAAAATATTTTGCAGTTCGCGGCCAATATCAGCTCAACTACATGGCTTGCAGCATCCATTTTCGGACATGCTTCCGCAGGTTTCCTGATTGCACTGGCAGGTGTGCACCAGACCTTTTATGTAATATTTATTTATGTGCTTCTGGCAGCTTTCGGATTGTCGAGGATTAAAAAGAAACCTATTGTTGTTACCAGTACAAATGTCAGAACATGGGACAGTGTAAAGGAAGGACTTAACTATGTTTTCAAACATAAAATTCTGCTGGCAGCCATCTCCCTCGACCTGTTTGCCGTATTATTTGGAGGGGCCGTTGCGCTGATACCTGAATTTGCTGAACGCATTCTTAGGGTTGGACCGATCGGATTCGGATGGCTGAACGCTGCTATTGATATCGGGTCGGTAATCATGATCATCATCATTACACTCTCACCACTGCGAAGAAACCAGGGGTTGTTACTCCTCTTTGTCGTGGGTGGGTTTGGAATGTGCATTATCGTATTCGGACTTTCAAATATTTACTGGCTTTCATTCCTGGCACTTATCGTAGCTGGTATGCTTGATGGAATCAGTGTTATAATAAGGGGAACGATTCTGCAACTGACTACGCCCGATGAAATGCGTGGCCGTGTGAGTTCGGTAAATTCGATGTTCATCAATTCGTCGAATGAACTGGGACAATTTGAAAGCGGGTTTACGGCAAAAATTTTTGGAGGGGCGCAACGGGCGGTGATCTTTGGTGGAATCATGACGATCATTGTTGTGATCATTTCATGGTTCAGGGCGCCGAGATTACGTAAATTCGAATATTAACGTCAATCGTCAATCGTCAATCGTGAATGTATCTCATCCCGATTGACGTTTCACATTCACGTTTCACGTTTCACGTTTGACGATTCACGATTGACTATCACGATTCACGAACTAAATCTTCCACTATGCACCGCAGAAATTTTTTACGCAACACAAGTGTCCTTACAGGCGCGACACTTTTATTCCAGAAGAATACAATGGCACAGTTTTTCAAATCATTTGATTATAAGGTAACGATGTTACGCAGAGACATTGGCATCTTTACTGAACGCGGCGGAACGATTGGCTTCCTCCTTGGCAAGGATGGAATTGTTGTAATTGATGCACAGTTTCCCGACACTGCGCCACACCTCATTGCCGATCTGAAACAGAAAAGTACAGCTCCATTCCTCTATTTACTCAATACCCACCACCATGGTGACCATTCATCAGGCAATATTGCTTTCAAGGGAATTGCAGAACATGTATTTGCACACGAGAATTCACTTACCAATCAAAAAAATGTGGCCGAGAAAAATAATAACATGGATAAGCAGCTTCTCCCCGACATGACTTTCACTACTGATTACAAATTCAAGATTGGTGATGAAAAGATAAAGGCTGATTATTATGGAGCCGGGCATACGAATGGCGATGCAGTTTATTTTTTCGAAGAAGCCAATATCATGCACACGGGCGACCTGATGTTCAATAAAAGACATCCATTTGTTGACAGGTCGGCGGGCGCCAGCATGGCAAGCTGGATCAAAGACCTGGATAAAGTGATTAAAAAAGCAGACAAGAATACCATTATCATTTTTGGACATTCACTCAATCCTGGTGAAGAAACAGGTAATAAGGAAGATGTAAAAAAATTCCAGGACTATCTCGGAAAAGTGCTTGCGTTTGCTGAAGCAGAAATTAAAAAAGGCGTATCAAAAGAAGATTTTATCAAGAATACTTCAATTCCCGGTGTAACAGAATGGACCGGACAGGGAATTGATCGACCGTTGACAGCGGCATATGAGGAGCTGACTGCGAAGGCGTGAAACGTGAGGCGTGAGATGTGAGACGTGAGACGTGAATCGTCAATCGTCAATCGTGAATTAAATCGCGAAGCGTCAATCTTGTAGATGTCTACTAATTCGGTAACAGATTTTTTTACGATTCACGATTTACGTTTCGTATCTTATCATACAAATCACACACCATATGCCCAGATATGTTATTGAAAGAGAATTGCCCGGAGCAGGCAATCTTACAGCTGAACAATTACAGGCCATCTCACAAAAATCCTGTGGCGTTTTAGATGAACTAGGTCCGCGGATTCAATGGGTGGAAAGTTATGTAACGGAAGACAAAATCTACTGCATCTACAATTCACCAAACAAGGAACTTATCAAAGCCCATGCTGATATGGGTGGGTTCCCTGCCAACAGGATCGAAGAGATCCGTAATATGATAAGTCCTGTAACCGCGGAAAAGAAAGAAGAAGTTGTTGGTGCATAGACGTGAAATATGTTATGATAACATTCATAATCTCACAGTCTATTAGTATTTCATCCCGGGAATGAGAGATCTGAGACCAGGCATGAAAGAAAAAATTGCTTAGAAAGTTTCGGTATGCCTTATCGTAATTAGATCGCTGTTTAATTATAAGAATCAGATCCCTCCTTCGTCGGGATGACATCTTCCCGATTTGATTCCCATTCACGTTTCACGTTTCACGATTCACGTCTCCATCAACCTTTCCAGTACATAATACGTAATCGGACAAAAGCTGGCATTCTTGAGTGTTAATGCCTGGCGCTTCAGGATCACATCTTCACCTGTGTAAGGAAAACGTGCACAGTCTGACGGACGCACTTCATAAATTGAACAGCGATTGTCTGAGCCCAGAAATGGGCAAGGCGCAGACTTCACAACAAAATCTCCATCTTCATCAACCTTAAGGTAGGTATCAATAAATTCGCTTTCTTTTTTTCCAAGATGTTTACTTATTCTTTTAATATCAGGAATTTTGAAACGCGGGGAATAATTCTTGCAGCATGCTGCACACTGAAGGCAGTCGATTTTTTCAAAAGCCTCATCGTTGAGGTGTGGTAATTGTTTCAGGACCTTATTTTTATCGGCCCTGGCAAGAAAACCTTTAAAGATCTTTTGCTTGTCCCTGGATTTTTTTTCCCAGTTTTGAAGAATTTTACCGGACATCATGCAAAGGACTGAAAATAAAAGTTAATCCATGTATAAAGTATTCTGCCTTTGATTCCACGATTGCCCTTGAATAGAGAACGAGGGAAATAATATGAAACTTGATAAATTCTATGACCAGGCTTATGCCTGGATTCTTAAGGTTGGACCTAAGATACTGATCGGCGTTGTTGTAATTTTCATCGGCCTGTGGTTTATCAGGCTTTTAAGAAAGTGGCTCACGAACCACCTGTTGAGCAAAGGTGTTACCTCATCTATCAGGCCTTTTCTTGTTAACCTTACCATCACGGTACTGCAGATCCTTCTCATTCTTGGATTCATGCAGATCGTAGGTATTGAAATGACAATGTTTTCAGTGGTCATCGGTGCTTTTGGTGTGGCAGCCGGACTGGCACTTTCAGGAACGCTTCAGAATTTTACAAGTGGAATCCTGATACTTTTATTAAAGCCTTTCCGGGTAGGTGAAAACATTATTGCACAAGGCCAGGAAGGAACCGTTACCACCATCCAGATTTTTTTCACTGTAGTAAAAACTTACGATAACCGAACGGTCATCATTCCAAACAGCAAGCTTTCCAACGAAGTAATTGTAAACGTTAGCCGTGAAGGAAGGCGAAGGCTTGACATAGAACTCAAATTCAATTACGGAATAGACTTTGAACAGGTTAAAAAAAGCATTGATAACAGCGTGAGAGCAGTTGATGGCCTTTTGAAAGAACCTGTACATCGTACCGGTATCCTCGAACTTAACCCTGATGGGTATAAGGTCCTTGTTAATGTGTGGGCACCGGCACATGGTTTCAATGATACGAGGTTCCTTTTTCAGGAGCAGATCATGAAGGATCTGAAAGATGCGGGACTGAAGCTTCCGGGAATGTTGTGAAAGACAATGGACCATAGTAGATTCCGGTTAAAAAACACTCGCTGTTTCAAATTGTTTCGACCGCAAAGTCTACCAGAAAATAAAGGACCGTTCCATGGTCCATCGTCTATGGTCTATGGTCTCTTTTCTCCTACCTTTGCGCCCTGACAAGGAGTAGTATATGAGTCTTTTCGACGCGCAGGCACGTGAATTTCAACAAAGACATTTGGGACCCAATGAAAACGAGACTTCCCAGATGCTCAAAACCATCGGGGTTGGCAGCCTGGAA
>JBJMLW010000202.1:0-5147 GCA_045805105.1 Flavisolibacter sp.
AAGGCGATCATCCGGGTGCGCGGGGACAGCAATTTTTCGAATTCGTCCAGCCGCAGCTCGCCGTTTTCGGTGACCGGGACCACGCGCAGATGGGCCCCCTTTTCCTGACACACCATCTGCCAGGGGACAATGTTCGAATGATGTTCCATGTTGGAAATGATGATCTCATCTCCCTTCTGAATGTTTTGTCTTCCCCATGTTTGCGCAACCAGGTTGATACCTTCCGTTGTTCCTCCTGTAAAAATGATCTGCTCCCTTGATGGTGCATGAATATAATCTTTCACCGTGTCTCTTGTAGCTTCAAAGGCGGCAGTTGCTTCTTCTGCAAGCGTATGTATTCCACGGTGAATATTTGCATTGAAACCCGAATAATAATCTACCAGTGCATCGATTACAACCTGGGGCTTTTGTGTTGTGGCTGCATTATCGAAGTAAACCAGCGGCTTGCCTTTCACCTTTCGGTTCAAAACAGGAAAATGACTTCTTACCGATTCAACATCCAGTTTTTCTATGGTTGGAGATGTTATCATGCTATATCATATTCGAGACGATCAGATATCAACTGGTCGATATAATTTCTGAGCAGTACCGGTTTGATGTGTTCGAGAATATCAACGGCGAATGCATGAACGAGGAGCGACCGTGCAATTTTTTCACTGATACCTCTCGATTGCAGGTAAAACATCCCTTCTTCATCCAGTTGTCCAACCGTGCATCCGTGTGAACACTTTACATCATCAGCAAAGATTTCCAGCTGTGGCTTGGTATTGACACTGGCATTTTCAGACAGTAAAATATTTTTGTTTGACTGATATGCATTTGTTTTTTGCGCTACCTGCTGAACAAAAATCTTCCCGTTAAAAACAGCGCTGGCCTGGTCGTTGATGATTCCTTTGTACAATTCATTGCTCAGGCAATTCGGTCTTACATTGTCTACCACCGTATGGTTGTCGACATGGGTTTTCCCCTGTAGAAAATATAATCCATACAAATGGGCTTCAGCATGATCTGCTTCCATCACAATATTCAGATTGTTCCTGACGATATCGCCATTGAGTGAAACCGTTACTGCATGGATATAACTTTTGCCTGTCTGGCGGAAATGCGTTGTGCTCACCTGGCTGGTTTGCGCACCATCGTTCTGTATCTTGTAATACTCCACCATGGCATCTTTCTCAACAACAATTTCAATTACCTGGTTGGTAAATGCTGCTGATTGTCCAAGTGTAGAATAAGTTTCCGTGATCTGCACCTGTGCCCCTTCACTGATGTGTACCAGTGTGCGCGGCTGCGATAACATGTTTACCGTACGGGCATCCGTAATGTGATAAATGTATACGGGATGTTCCGTGATCTGTCCACGCTTTACATGAATGAACACACCATTTTGAAGAAATGCGGTATTGAGTGCATGAATACCATCTTTGAGGTAGCTACCACTATGACCAAGATTATTCTTTACAATTTCAGCATATTCATTTGAAGCTGCTTTTTCCAATGGAAGAATTTCCAATTCAGCCGACCGCACCGAAGAAAGTGAAGGCACATACTGACCATTGACGAAAACAAGTTCGTTCGCTTCTTCATAACCAGGAAGGCGGATGCCATCAAGATCTGCTAAGGTTACCGAACCTGGCTTGTCCTGTGTCAGTTTAAATTCCCTGTTGAAAACAGAGCTGATGCGTGTATATTTCCATTCTTCGTTTTTCACTGTAGGCACACCAAGCTTATTAAAAACGTCGTACGCTTTCTTTTCTATCGGTGTGAGAACGCTGCTTCCATTCTGCGATTGCAACCTGTGAAAAACCTGTTTGATATTTTCTATTGTATTCATGTTCTATATGGGCGTGATCAGGCTTCCTGTTCAGCGCTTACTTCATTTTTGATAAAATCATAACCTCTTTCTTCCAGTTCCAGCGCAAGTTCCTTGGTGCCTGATTTCACAATGCGGCCATTGTACAGAACGTGAACAAAATCAGGAACGATATAATCCAGTAAGCGCTGGTAGTGCGTTACGGCAAGAACCGCGTTTTCATTATTACGCAGCTTATTCACACCATTGGCAACAATGCGGATGGCATCAATATCAAGTCCTGAATCTGTTTCATCAAGAATTGCCAGCCTGGGCTGGAGCATCGCCATCTGGAAAATTTCATTTCTTTTCTTTTCTCCTCCGGAAAATCCTTCATTTAATGAACGACTGAGAAGAGTCTGGTCGATATTCATCAGAGCCATCTTCTCCTTCATCATTTTTAAAAACTGCACAGCATCTAGAGGTGATTCACCCCTGTATTTTCTTACTTCATTCACTGCTGTTTTAATAAAGTTCGTGGTCGTGAGTCCTGCAATTTCTATAGGATACTGAAATGCAAGAAAAAGTCCTTCACCTGCTCTTTTTTCCGGCGACAGGTCCAGCAGGTCCTTCCCAAGGAATGTAACTGTACCAGCGGTTACTTCATAATCTGCCCGTCCTGCAAGAACAGAAGCCAGTGTACTTTTTCCTGATCCGTTTGGTCCCATGATGGCATGCACTTCACCAGGCCTGATGTCAAGGTTAATGCCCTTCAGAATTTTCTTTCCTTCAATGCCTGCGTGTAAGTTTCGAATTGATAACATGTGTTCTTATTTATTTATTGAGCTTATTAAAGGACCATGGACCATAGACCATGGACCATAGTAGGTCGTTTATATTTACAAGAGTTCTTATGTATTTTTACCAATAGAACCAATTACTTTATTCTTATCCAAAATGTACCATGGTCCATTGTCCATGTTCTATAGTCTTCTCACCCTACGCTTCCCTCAAGGCTAATCGCCAGCAACTTCTGTGCTTCTACTGCAAATTCCATTGGCAGCTGGTTCATCACTTCCTTTGCAAACCCGTTGATGATCAGCGCAACGGCAGTTTCTGTATCGATGCCGCGCTGGTTACAATAAAAGATCTGGTCTTCTCCTATTTTGGATGTGGTGGCTTCGTGTTCCACAACGGATGTCTGGTTCTTTACTTCGATATATGGAAATGTATGCGCACCGCATTTATCGCCCAGGAGAAGTGAATCACACTGAGAAAAATTGCGTGAATGGTGTGCATTTTTGCTGACATGTACCAGACCACGATAACTGTTGTTGCTGACACCCGCAGATATTCCTTTTGATACAATGCGGCTCCTGGTATTTTTTCCCAGATGCTGCATCTTTGTACCTGTATCTGCCTGCTGGTGATTATTTGTAACAGCAACGGAATAAAATTCACCGGTTGAATGGTCGCCTTTAAGAATGACACTCGGATATTTCCATGTGATGGATGAACCTGTTTCCACCTGGGTCCATGATATCTTGGAATGAACCCCACGGCAAATACCACGCTTGGTAACAAAGTTGTAAATACCACCTTTGCCTTCTTTATCACCCGGATACCAATTCTGAACAGTTGAATATTTTATTTCTGCATGGTCCATAGCTATGAGTTCCACAACAGCGGCGTGCAACTGGTTTTCATCACGCATCGGGGCTGTACATCCTTCCAGGTAACTTACATAACTACCTTCTTCAGCAACTATGAGTGTTCGCTCAAACTGTCCTGTGTTTTCAGCGTTGATGCGGAAATAGGTAGACAATTCCATCGGGCAGCGAACGCCTTTGGGTATATAACAGAAGGAACCATCACTGAAAACTGCAGAATTGAGAGCGGCGAAATAATTATCCGTGATCGGCACAACAGAGCTCAGGTATTTCCTGATCAGGTCAGGATGTTCTCTTACTGCCTCACTCATGGAACAGAATATCACACCGAGTTCAGAAAGTTGTTCTTTAAATGTTGTTCCAATCGATACACTATCAATTACAGCATCAACAGCCACCCCACTCAGTCTTTTCTGTTCATCCAATGAAATCCCCAGTTTTTCAAAAGTCCTTCTCAGTTCCGGGTCGATCTGGTCGAGGCTTTCTGCTTTTACTTTCTGTTTTGGTGCTGAATAATAAATAATATCCTGGTAGTTGATCGGTTCATATTTGATATTGGCCCATTTGGGTTCTTCCATACCAAGCCAGTGGCGGTAAGCCTTCAGCCGGAATTCGAGCATCCATTCCGGTTCATTTTTCTTGGCGGAAATGAACCTGACAATATCTTCACTCAGGCCTTTGGGCGCTTCATCAGCTTCGAAATCTGAAACAAAACCATATTTATATTCGCTGGAAACCGTCCTTTCAATTGTACTAAGACTTTCATCTACTTCCACATCCGGCCGGGTTACTTCTGTTTTCATCCGGCAAAAATACCCCTATTTATACTTTAATGTATAAACAGAATGATAAGATTTACCCCATTTACTGCTGATTTTCCCCAATGCGTAAATGCATTCAACCTTTAAATGGCATTAGCTTGCAGCATGCAGCTTGCAGCTTGGAACTACTGCCTCGCACATGCTGGTGTATGGTTTGCATGGTATCGGTACAAATGAATCAGCCACATGAATGAAGGCACCACGCCACTACCGGAAAAATCCTTTAAAAGAAAGTTCCGGCAGTTTTTTACCGATATCTATAATGCCTTTGCCTTTACTTCCCGTTTTTTTAAAGAAGTGATCAGGCCACCTTACCAGATGAAAGAGGTTGTTCGCCAGTGTTATGATGTTGGCTATAAGTCGCTTCCGCTCATATCACTCACCGGTTTCATCACCGGGCTGGTCTTTACCAAACAGTCGAGGCCTTCCCTTGCAGATTTCGGTGCTACATCCTGGTTACCTTCACTTGTTTCCATAGCCATCCTTCGTGCGCTGGCACCTTTGGTTACAGCCCTGATCAGCGCAGGAAAAGTGGGGTCGAATATCGGGGCCGAGCTGGGGTCGATGAAAGTAACAGAGCAGATAGATGCCATGGAAGTTTCTGCCATCAATCCCTATAAATACCTGGTGGTTACCAGAGTGATCGCAACAACATTTATGCTGCCAGTTCTTATGTTTTATACAGCCTTTGTTGCCATGATGGGTTCTTACCTGGATGTTCATATAAATGAACAAACAAGCATGATCACCTTTTTTGAAAATGCCTTTTCTTCCATCACCTTTCTTGATTTCTTTACCTCACTGGCCAAGGCCATTGTTTTTGGATTTACAATCGGCATTGTCGGATGCTATAAAGGCTTTAAT
>JBJMLW010000203.1:0-4909 GCA_045805105.1 Flavisolibacter sp.
AAACTATAATTTCATTATCACACAGAACCCCATGCTTGCACTTGCACCCGGTTTTGCCATCATGCTTCTTGTTCTTTCATTTAACCTGCTTGGAAATGGATTGAGAGATGCGTTGAATGTGAGAGGGAAGCTTTAAGAATATCGAATATCGAATATCCCTGCCTGCCGGCAGGCAGGGAATAACGAATATCGAAGTAAAGTAAAAAACACGAATTCGGATTCAAAAGTTTGAGCTTTCGCGTTTCACTTTTCACGTTTCACGTTTGACGTCCCGATCGCCGACGATCACAACTGCAATACACATTAAAAACACGCTTCCCACCTTATCGGTTTCTATCATGTCGCTTAAAAAATTTACAGTGCATTCCATTACCAGGATAGAGGCTACAGATGCCATTGTTATTTTCCAGAATGGATCTATGGTTCGCAGGTAAATACGCTGGATGCACGCAAAGGCCGTTGCGAGTAATGCAATGAAAAACAATAAACCCAAAACACCCTGCTCAATCAGGACCAGCAAAAAATAATTGTGTACGGTTGATCTTTCCTCGTTCCTGCTTACATAAGTGCGGAAAGATGGAACTGTGTATTCCTTATAATGATAATAAAAAGTAGAAGGGCCAAACCCGGTCATCCAGTTATCACCCGACATCTTGATACCTGCTACCCAACGGTAAATCCTTTCGCCATTCGACATGTCCTTCAACCTGTATGTGGCAATAAGATGTTCTCTGAAATTTGTGTGAAAGATGGTATTCTTATCGTTAGAGAATTTCAGGTACCGGTCATTTTTACTGATACAAAATACAGAGGCAAGGCAAATGAACACGAAAAGGAAAAAAGTAAATAAGAGTAATCCTTTTCTTACAAGCCAGAAAGCAATTAACCCTGTGAGCATAGCAAGCCAGGCACCGCGAGCGTACGAAAAATAGAGTGCGCCAATTGTAATAATAAGCATGCACGTCATAAAATATTTCAGAGAACCGGATTTCGTCAGCCTGATCACTGCAACCTGAACCGGGATCATAAAGACAAGAATGGCTGAATAGTTAACATGGTTCCGGTAAAATGGAAGTAAGGCGTCATTAACTTCTTCAAATGACATCCCTTTTAATGCATGACGGAATATTGTGACGAGCATGAATACCATCATGGAACAAAGCAAAAGCAGTGCAGACCTTTTCAGGATCCTTTGATCATTGAATAGAAACAACGGTGCTCCGATAAATGCCAGAAGGTACCATGATTTAGCAAGCAGGAATTTAAAAGACAGGATGAAATCTGAAGATGTAATAACAGTAATGACCAGCCATAAAAATTGAAGAAGCACGATGTAGAGCAAAGGATGCCATTTCTGTAAACCCCGGTGCATGTGCCGGCTTGCGATGAAAATCATTACAACAAATGCAGTAAGCCACATCAGCGGCTCATCAGGGAGATCCGTTCCTAGTTCAGGAGTAAGATTGTATTCAACAGACCATGGAATGGAAACGATCAGCGTATAAAATAAATATTCCGGTCGTTTTAAAAGCCAGAAAATAAAAAGTAAAGAAAAGGGTATCAACAAGAAAAAAAAATCCTGGTACCATGATGCCAACAAAGTGCATGTGCAAAATATCAGCATCAGTGCAACAAACAATGTTCTGTTGGCTATAGCCATTATGCTGATGTTTTTCTGCTCTCGGCAAATAAAGAAATCAGGAAGGAAAACAACAAGGCGCCTGCAAGGGTAAATAAAACTGTTGGCAATATCCTTGGCTTATCAGGCAAATGTGAAGGCCGCGCATTTTCCACAACCATCAGTACCTGCGGATTTGTACTGACAGCCAGCTGATATTGCCCGATCATTTTTTCTTCTTCCCGGAGCTGATCTAATAAAGCCGATTTTTTTACCTGTATTAGTTCTGGAAGCATCGCATTGGTCTTTGAATTTGAATCTCCAAAGTGTACATACAGCTGTTCTTTGCTTGCATGATCATCAAGCAGCTTTTGAAGTACCAGGTTGTTACTTTCATTCTGCAGGTGCTGGTGCAGCTCCTGAATTTTTTCCATAAGGGTATTTGCCATGGCGGCTGCCATATCTTTATTGGTATCCCAAACCTTTACACGCAATTCTCCATAACCGGTTCTGCTAATCACACTGTTTTTCTTCAGAGTGGCAGCTGCCCTGTACAAATCAGCATCAGAATTGTATCCATAGTGCTGGGAAAGGTTTAGCGTTTGAGCTGTGGAGATGTAAATAGTATCGAGCAATGCTGTTCCTTCCATACGATCCAGTTCATCCGGTGAACCAAAGTCAGAGTAAAGAATTTCGATATTAGGATTGAATAACCTGCCCTTATCTGCTACTGCACTATTGACAGGTAATGCAGTTGCCGCAGATAAATATTTTTTTGGGCTGAAAAACACAGCCAGCAAGGCTATTATTACAGCCAGCAGTGTAAAGAATAAAATGAACTTCCATCTTTTTTTTATCAAATCAACCATGTCCGGCATGTGTTGTGGTTAACGGAGTAAAACAAATTTTTTTTTAAAGAAGCCCAGCTGAATTGCAAGCAGCAAGAGGCAGATGATGATTGCAATGGCTAAAATAACCCAAACATTGCTGATGATCATATTTCCTGCATAAAAGAAAAAATACAGAATAACAGTCAGCGCAAAATATCCTATAAACGATCGCACATCAGCCTTCCCTTTCGTGGATGCGTAAAAGGTAGCCATGCCACAAAAATACTGGCTCGTTATAGCAGCGAAACAGCATCCCAGTGCACCATATTGGGGAATCAGCAACAGGTTCAGCACAACGTTTATGATTACAGTAACCAGAAGTATTCTCATGAAGGTTATCAGACGGCCAGTGGCAGTAAGCACAGATCCATAAACGTGAACAAAATAATATCCGGGGAGTGCAGCAAGGCAAAAACTTATGACCCTGGAAAGGTAGGGCTCTGAAGAATGATATAGAATATGTTGTATCCATGGAGCAAATACAGCTGCGAAGGAAACAATGCCAACAGAAAGGAATACAAGGCCATGTCTTATTCGTATCACAGTTTCGTTCACGAGAGCTTTATCGTTTATGTTCCTTGCTACAAAAGGTACAAGGAAAGAAGCTGCCAGGTAGCCAACCATGTTCGATGCATCAAGCAGGCGATAGGCCGCTGCATACCTGCCTGCTTCCATGTTACCATTTGTGTGTATCTGTTGAAGGAGAAACCCGTCGATGCGATAATGTACTGACATAAGTAATATACAAACAGCAAAGGGCCAGGTTGCTTCAAGAATTGATTTTATACTTTCCTTTTCACCACCTGTAATTAATTTTCTTTTTATAATAAATACGGATGCGAGAAGAACTGCTACAACAGTACACACCAACTGCACTTCAAGAAAAATGTAAAGATTGATGCGGACAAAAAATGTTGTATAGATCATCATGCCGCAAATGAGAATCATAAGCAGTTTATCAACAATAGAAAAAAATGCATCTGTTGTAAAATACTGGTTCGCGGTGATGATGCTTCTAAGGAAAACAAAAATGGAAGTGGCTACCTGGATCAGGATTACATACACGAGAAGTTTCCAGGCATCGAGGTGTGCCAGCGCTGCAATGAGGCAGCATGCAATACCATAGAGAAGAACCAGGACAAGTTTTATGCGGAGTAACCGGGACACATCAACATTCCGTTGCAATGCCATGCGTTGATTCAGCATCACACTCAAACCAGCATCTGCAATGGAAAACAATACAAGAGAAAGATTGAGAACAGCGAAGTACTGTCCGTACACTTCAAAGCCGGTAATATTTTGAACCTGCCTGTCTATAAACAATATCCACACAGGCTTCACCAGGAGATTGAGCAGGATCAGCCAGGAAAGTCCTTTGAAAAATGAACGTGATTTCATCAGTTGGTCGCTACTGTAACGCTGCGGTTGAGACTTTCTTCCAGTGAAATAAACGTTTCTGTACGTTCAATACCTTTTATTTTCTGGAGTTCGTCGTGTAATATAATACGAAGTTGTGCTATATCCCTGCATACAATTTCAGCAAAAATGCTGTAGTTACCTGTGGTATAATTCATCCTTACGATCTCCGGAATTTTTTTCAATTCACGGGCAACGTTATCATACAGCGAGCTTTTCTCAAGGTAAATGCCAATGAAGGCGATTACATCATAACCCAGTTTTTTAAGGTCCACCTGGAATTTCATACCGCTGATGATTCCGGATTCCTGCAGTTTTTTGATGCGCACATGGATGGTGCCGGCTGAAACGAATAGTTTCTTTCCCATTTCAGCATAGGAGATGCTGGCATCGTGCATTAATTGCTGGATGATTTCCAGATCCAGTTTGTCAGTATTCAAAACGGCCGCCATTTTAGGTATTCTTTTTTGAAATTATTCAATAAATATTGAAGATATTAAACGAAATCTAAATTTTTTGAGTTTTGATTGAATATTGTTTAGAGCATCTTATTTTTGATATGTTCTTTGAAAGAGGTATAAATGAGGTAAACGTATCAGGCCAATACTAATACCACTATACCAGAATTCCGTCAATACTGTGGGGTGATGAAACCTTAGGCAGACATGCCCTCTTGTCTCGAGGGTGGGGATAACAGGATAAACTTAGCATAGAGCCGACGTTACCTAGGTAAGGCCGACCAGGGTTGACCACTATTCTCTTGTGCTGATGCTAACTGCCCCGTGGAGGTTCGACTCCTCCCCCTACAGCATTTTTCATGTGTGTACTTTTCGATAGAGCTCTGTAATCAGTTACTTGTAACTTTTTATGGAGCTTTTTTTATTTAGTATACCAGCTGATTACCTGGTGATATAAATTTGTAGGGATATAAACTACATACTATGAAAAGATTCATTTTGCTCAATCTTTTAATTTTCATGGTTAC
>JBJMLW010000204.1:0-6116 GCA_045805105.1 Flavisolibacter sp.
AGCTCAAATCTTCAGGTATAATCTTCGAACTGTCGCTACTCGGGTCTACCAAAGGGAAAGGCTTAAAAACTCGGCGCTTCCCTTTTTATTTTGGTGACACTATCGTCGAAGCTATATATGAACATGCCGCGTCCTCAATAATTTTTCCGGTATTGCGAATTGATAATTTGCCGCTTTCCTTTTAATGTTCCATTGTCGAATAGAAAATGCAGATGAAAGCTTTGTTACCCTTTTATTCACAGGCTATCTATATTTTTTCCCGGGGTCAGCCGCAGTCCCTTAGACAAGCGCTGTCGGAAAATTTATTAGTGCAATTGATGTAACTTAATTCTAAATGAAGCCAAAACTTCTTCTAATAGCCATCATCATTTCATCATTAGCATTTGCACAAACCAGGCAAGATCGATTACAAATCGCAAATGAAATGGAATACTCCATTCAAAACGAATTATTAAACAAATGGTATCCTCAATGTATTGACAGCAGTTATGGTGGATTTATTTCTACCTACACTTACGATTTCAAACCCACAGGTGCACAGGATAAATTCATCGTTACACAAGCACGACATACATGGACAACTGCAAAAGCATCGGAACTCTATCCAAACCTTTCTTACTTTATTAAATGTTCCAAAAACGGTTTTCTCTTTTTGCGGGACGTGATGTGGGATAAAACGTATGGCGGCTTTTATAATTTAGTTACCAGGGATGGAAAAGATAAAAGCGGCCCCCAGTCACCAAAAGAAGCATACGGAAATGCTTTTGCTATTTATGCACTGGCTGCATATTACCACGCGTCAAAAGATACCGCCGCATTGAACCTGGCAAAGAAAGCTTTTTTATGGATGGAGAAACACAGTCATGATCCAAAGTACAAAGGTTACTATCAGCATTTGAAAATGGATGGAACACCTGTTGTTCGTGATGCTTCTGTTCCATCAAACTCTGATGTTGGATATAAAGATCAAAACTCTTCTATCCATCTGCTCGAAGCATTTACAGAATTATACAGCGTCTGGCATGATCCATTGCTTCGCGAACGCTTGCAGGAAATGCTTTTTCTCATTCGTGATAAAATGGTAACACCAAAAGGTTACCTGGTTCTTTTTTTTACGCCTGATTGGAAACCGGTTTCATTCCGGGACTCAACGAAGGATGTTATTCTTCAGCATCGTAATCTCAATCATGTTTCTTTTGGTCATGATGTTGAAACCGGGTATCTCATGTTAGAAGCATCCTATGCGCTTGGATTAAAAAATGATACACGAACATTGACCATTGCCAAACGGATGATCGATCATTCATTGCAAAATGGATGGGATAATGATCTCGGTGGCTTTTATGATGAAGGTTATTATTTCAAAGACAGTTCAAAACTTTCAATAATCAAAGACAGTAAAAACTGGTGGGCACAGGCAGAAGGAATGAATAGTTTGTTATTGATGGCTGATAAATTTCCCAATGATAAAATGCGGTATTACGACCACTTTATTAAATTATGGAACTATATACAAACTTATATGATCGATCATGTTTATGGAGATTGGTATGAAGAGGGTTTGGATAAAGAGCCTCAAAGAAAAACTGCATTGAAAGGCCACATCTGGAAAGGGACCTACCATCATTTCAGAAGTTTATCTAATTGCGTAAAAAGATTGAGAGGTGAAGTGGCCGCGCATACACTTCATCGCCAACTTTAAATTTTAGAACTTCCGCGCCGGCCTTAACAACAACGCCTGCTGCATCATGGCCCAAAACAAATGGAGTTTTATAGGGCAAAATAAGTTTAAACTCTCCATTTTTGATTTTTGAATCAAGCTGATTTATTGCAGCAGCATAAACCTGAATCAAAACTTCATTTTTCATTATCGCAGGTTCAGGTATTTCCACTAAATGCAAATCATCTTTTTTACTATACCGATTTACCATAAATGCTTTCATATCTCTTTGTTACGTTTCCTGAATCCAATGTTTGCGATCACCATTGGTCTGGCATTACAGATCAAATTTTAAAACAATTACGGGTATTTATAATCATCTGTATTCGCAGCTTAATTGTAAAAGCGCTTGGATGTATGTGTATTAGATTCAATCTAAGGTACTTTATCATTAGCTGGTCGCCTTAACTTTAAAGGGAAGTAAACTTTAAACGTTAAACCGAAACCAGTTAATTATTTTTATCTGGTGAATTCAAATGCAGAATCTTTTTATTGAATACATCTTTCTTATCCTGATCATCCTCGCACTGGTGATGATCGCCAACAGGATACGCATCGCATACCCGATTATTCTTGTTTTGGGCGGACTGGCACTTAGTCTTATGTCTGCCTTTTCAAACATTAACATTGACCCTGAACTGGTTTTTTTTATTTTCCTTCCACCTCTACTTTACGAAGCTTCATGGCAGGTATCATGGAAACAGTTCTGGAAATGGCGACGGGTGATCATGAGCTTTGCATTTCCAATAGTCATCATAACATCGTGTGCCATTGCTTTATTTTCAAACTGGCTGATCCCCGGATTTACACTTGCATTGGGTTTCCTGCTTGGTGGTATTATTTCTCCACCGGATGCTATTTCTGCATCGGCCATTATGCAACACCAGAAGGTTTCGAAGTCCATGGTGTCAATCATTGAAGGCGAAAGCCTCCTGAATGATGCATCATCACTAATTGTATTTCGTTTTGCATTGGCTGCAGTGATTACGAGCCAGTTTCACTTCAGGGAAGCAGCCCTGAGTTTTTTTGCTGTTATCATTATGGGTTCGCTGATCGGTATTGTTGTCGGTTTTATTTTTTATGGAATCCACCGTTGGCTTCCAACAACACCGAGTATAGAAATTGTTCTGACTCTTTTAACGCCTTACTGCATGTATTATGCTGCAGAGCATTTCCATTATTCCGGTGTACTCGCCGTAGTTTGCGGTGGACTTCTTTTATCAAGCAAGCGCCAGAAAATGCTTACGTACCAAAGCAGGATACAGGGTGTAACAGTCTGGACCAATCTTGTTTTTGTGTTGAATGGGTTGATCTTTTTTATGATCGGACTTCAGCTGCCGTATATATCAAGTCAGCTTGGCGACATTGGCCTTGGTACAGCAATCAGTTATGGTGTAGTTATTTCTTTTGCTCTTATTGTTGCACGGATGCTTTGTACATTGGGCGCATCACTTTTTACGCGTTTCATGAGTCACTTTATTACTGTTGCTGATGCGAGACCCGGATGGAAGGCTCCCATTATTTTTGGCTGGGCCGGAATGCGTGGTGTGGTTTCACTTGCTGCTGCACTTTCCATTCCATTGTACATTGATGAAGGACATCCTTTTCCCTACCGCAACCTGATCCTGTTTATAACATTTATTGTTATTCTCATCACACTGGTATTCCAGGGTCTCACACTTCCGTGGCTTATCAGAAAAATAAACCTGGACGACAGGTATACCCTGATACCAGAAGAAACACAGGAAAAGATAATACAGAAAAAAATTGCACAATACTCGCTTGATTTCCTTGAAGATAAATCAGCTAAAAATTATACTGACAATGAACTCCTTCATAATCTGCAGGCAAAGCTTAAGATTGAAATGAAGAGTTATGAAATGCAGCCAGACGAAATTATCGGTAATAAACAAGATGGGCTGTTGGATTTTCCGCAGCTTTATTTAAAATTACTGGAACACCAACGTCAACTGCTGAATCATATGAATCACCGCGAAGAATTCAACGAAGACCTGATCAGGAAATATCTTTCGCTGATTGATATTGAAGAATATAAATTGAGAGAAAAGATTAGTTTGGAGTAGATAAGCTGCGCGACTCCTTCCGGATGGATTCCCAAAGGAGGATGAAACAAATAATAAATCTTATGTGGGAGTCAGCCCATCACCCTAACGTGTCACCGATCCAGGAAAAGGCAGCAACGAGAATACTAGGCACATCTAAAATTCAACAAAGAAGTTATTGATATACGCCGGAAAGAATTTCCTTTCTTGCAATAATTTCCTGCATGGCAACTTTAGCAAAGTCGACAAGGATCTCCGTTTCCTTTTCTGAAAATTCCCTGGGTTCAAAATCCACGATACACAGCGTTCCGATATTGTATCCATCCGGAGTAGTGATAGGTGCACCGGCATAAAATTTCAGTCCGAATTCACCTGCTACCAGTGGATTATTAATCAAACATGGTTCCTTAGTAGCATCAGAAAAAATTGTAGGATCATTATCAAGTATGGCTAGTGAACATAAACTGATCCCTCTGTCCACTTCGTTGGTACCTTCCATTCCAACGTTTACCTTAAAGCTGACCTTTTCCTTTTCAACAAAAGAAATTAAAGCAATAGGAGTGTCAAAGGTTTGTGCAACAATGGATCCCAGGTTATGGAAATACGAATCCTTCAAGTCTCCAATGATGTCGTAATACTGTAGTGCCTTTAAGCGTTCTGTATCGTTATGTGGAATAATATCCTTCCCAAAAGTGTTAAGCATTGTCTGCAAAGGTACGGGATGTAATATCTGCAGATCTTTAATTGGTAAACAGTAACTGCGAATTAACATCCTCTAGTATGATCACACAACCAACGCCGGTTAAAGTTTGAATCAATGAATTGGTCAGCAATCTTCTATGGTCTATTGTCAATGGTCCATCATCTCCATTTACAGATTCTCAATTACTTCCCTGTAACCTCTTCCAATTGGTATAGAAACCCCATTTACTTCTACTGCTTCGGCTGTATACGATTCTATTCTATTAACAGATATGATAAATGACCTGTGAATGCGCTTGAATTGCTGCGGAGGTAGCAATTCTTCAATTTCATGTGTACCCATTTTAGAAATAAATTCTTTTTTGGTTGTAACAATCCTGATGTATTCCCGCTGGCTTTCTATGTAAAGAATTTCTGAAAATAAAATTTTGACCTTTTTCTTCTGAACATTCAAGAAAAGATGATCCTTCGGTTCAGTGTCTTTTGGCGTTTCCGTTATTGCTTTGCCTGTCATCTTCACCTTATTAACTGCAACCAGGAATCGTTCAAATTCAAATGGCTTCAATAGGTAATCCGTTACGTTAAGATTAAATCCTTCCACTGCATACTGATGATATGCCGTAGTAATGACAACAGCTGGTGGATGAGCAAGTGTTTTTAAAAAAGCCATTCCCTTTAGTTTCGGAAGGTGAATATCCAGGAAGATGAGGTCTACTTCATTTTGCCGGAGATATTCTGTTGCGAGGATTGCATCTTTGAATGTCTGCATCAGCTCGAGAAAAGGTACCTGCTCCACATAGTCGGACAATACTTTAATCGCCAGCGGTTCATCTTCAATAATGATACATTTGATTTTAGACATGGCTTGCAAGATTAATTTTCAGTGTTGCCGTAAATACAGAATCGCCCTGTTGAACTGAAAGGTTGAAATCCCTGTACAATAATTCCAGCTGCCTGCGAAGGTTCGACAAGCCGATATTTTCCTTTATGTTTCCGGATTCCGAAAGTCGTTCCGTTGAATTCTTTACTATGAATGTCAGTTGCCTGTTGTTTATCGAAAGATGTATGTCAACAAAAGGTGCGTTACGTGTTTCAGAAACCCCGTGCTTAAAAGCATTTTCAACCAATGGTATCAGCAACAATGGAGGAACCGCCTGTTTTATATCTTCAATGTCGTGATTAAAATTGATGCGCAGCGATTCATCATACCGGAGTGACTCAAGAGCAAGATAATCTGTAATGATCTTGAGTTCCTGTTCAATCGCAATGAAATTGCTTCCTGTTTCATACAGCATAAAGCGTAAAATTTTCGACAACCGCAAAATGGATTCCGGCGCTTTGTCTGATTTATCCCTGGATAAAGAGTAGATATTGTTTAATGTATTGAAAAGAAAATGCGGATTTGTTTGCGATCTCAGGTAGTTGAGCTCTGCTGCCTGCTTTTCTATCTGGAGTTGCTGCTGCACCTGTTTCAGCTTTAGATAATTATAAATGTGCCTGACGATTCCGAAAAAGAATACAGACCCCATGCTGTAGGCCATCTGGTTCTCAAGTGCAAGTGATAAAGTGCGGAAGTCTTTCAACGGTGTATAAATATTCAGCTGGATCCCGAAAAGCCTCCAAACATAAGA
>JBJMLW010000205.1:0-6990 GCA_045805105.1 Flavisolibacter sp.
GGGCATTTTGATAATAACACAGCATATGCAGCTGTAAACCGTATCCGGCTTGATGATATGAAACCGCACATTTACAGAACTAAGGACGGTGGAAAAACATGGAAGGAAATTGTAAATGGATTGCCGGATGACCCGGTAAATGTTGTTCGTGAAGATCCTGTAGTGAAGGGATTATTGTTTGCCGGAAGTGAAATAGCTGTATATGTTTCTTTTGATGATGGAGAACACTGGCAATCGTTGCGGCTGAATATGCCTGCTACTTCCATTCGCGATCTTGTAGTAAAAGATGATGACCTCGTGATCGGAACGCATGGAAGAAGTTTCTGGATACTAGATGATATCAGTACGTTAAGGTCTCTGCCACAGTTGAAATTAAATTATCCTTCCCGTGCACTTCGATCCGTAACATTTATTACTTCAATTACAAATGCGTACAGGGTCAGATGGGATATGTATACCGATACGCCAATTCCCCAGGAAGAACCAGCAGGGGAAAACCCTCCTGATGGAATCATATTTAATTATTTTTTGGGTGATAATGTTCTCAACCCTAATTATTACCTGACTCCCAGTTCTCAAAGTTCAACTAACTATTCGCTAAATGAAAACAGGGAGGTTATACTTGAAATTACAGATGCGAATAAAAAAGTCATTAGAAAATTTTCAAATAAGGACACTTTATATAAAATCCCATTAGGCAATGTTCCTTCGTACTGGATTCGACCGCAGGAAATTTTATCAGATAAATTAGGCGGACACCGGTTTGTTTGGGATATGCACTATACGCCTTTACCTGTTTCACCTTCTTATCCAATTGCAGCAATTTATAAAAACACGGCACCAGATGCCACTTCCCCGTGGGTAATGCCGGGAAAGTATATAGCAAATTTGTATGTAGACGGTAAAGTCTTTGCGGCTACTAATTTTTATGTAAAAATGGATCCCAGGGTGAAAACGCCACTGAAAGATCTTCAACTCCAGCATGACCTTTCACTGGAAGCTTACAACAACAGAAAACAGATCATCATGGTGCTGAAACAGATTGCAGGCATGAGAAATATGCTGGAACAGCAAAAATCAAAGGACAAGTCCAATGCACCGCGTTTGCTGTCGCTGGACGAAAACCTTGCCCAGTTGCAGAATGCACCGAGGGGAAGTAAAGATCCCGGATTTAACCAGTTGCTTTCAACTTTTGCATCCATTCATAATGTGTTGCAGGATAGTGATACGCCTCCCACACAACAGACCATCAATGCAATGGTTGAAGCAAGAAGTCAGATGAAGGCCTTAATGGCGAAGTGGAATGATTTGAATAAGCAAATGAATTTCGATTGATAGATTGCCACGAAGACGCAAAGACGCTAAGAAGCACAAAGAACGTTTGAAAAAGTCTTTGTGCACCTTCGTGCCTTCGTGCCTTTGTGGCTCTCTTATTCCGATCTTAGGTTTTTAGCCGGATTTGAAATGGCTGCCTTGGCCGAATGAAACATCACCGTTGTAGATGCAATAATTAAAATGACAATCGCTGAAAGTAGGAATGGTATTACTGACAAACCCGTATTGTAAGGAAAGATGTTGAGCCACTTGCTCATGAAATAATACGCAATGGGAAAGGCAATCAGCGCAGCGATCAGTGCCAGCCAGAGATAATTTTTTGTGATCATTGTTACAACCTGTATAATGCTTGCGCCCATTACTCTTCGTACACTGATTTCTTTTTGTCGTTGCTGTGTAGTGAAGGCGGTCAGTCCAAGTAAACCCAGACAGGTAATGAGAATAGTAAGGATTGAAAAGGCAGCAAAGATTTTTCCCCGTCTCTGGTCCGCTGCATATTGAGAGTTGAAGTCTTCGTCGAGAAACTTATATTCGAATGGCAGTTCAGGAAAGAACTTTTTCCATCTGCTTTCCACATTATTTATTACAGTTGGAATATTGTTGCCGCTGATCTTTATCTGGATGACGTTGGAGTTAGGCGAATAAAAAAATAATAAGGGAACAATAGGATTGTATAAAGAGTTCTGGTTAAAATCCTTAACGATGCCAACCACTTCGAGATAATTGCCCGAAGTATCTCCTGGAAATTTTATTTTTTTGCCAAGCGGTTCTTTCCAGCCAAAATGTTTTGCCATGGACTCATTCACCAGTGTGCTGTGCAGTGTATCAGAAAGGTTTGTAAAATTTCGCCCTTTTACAATTGGTATGCTGAGTGCAGTCAGGTAATGTTCATCAATTCCATAACATTCAACAGCCTTATCTGTATAGCCGCTATCTGTTTCAACTGTAAAAAGGTTCAGGTTTGTGTTTTTACTTCCCGGATAGGAATTGCCAGTACCTACATCACGAATTCCTGAGAGATTCCGGAATTCATTGTTCATGGCAAATATTTTACTGCGTTCATCTTCACCCGTATTGATCGTTACCATCATTACCTGGTCTTTATTGAAGCCTACGTCTTTTTTCCTGAGGTATGATAACTGTGAATAAACCACCCATGTGCAGATCAGCATCACCATGGAAATGGAAAACTGCAGAACAACCAATGTGCGCCTCAAATTAACATTGCCGGATGCTTTTGAAAGTCCACCTTTTAATATGCTAACCGGTTTAAAAGAAGAAAGATAAAAAGCCGGGTAACTTCCACCGATCAAGCCGGTAAATAGAAGAATTCCTACTAAAAGAAAAATATTGGATGACTGGAATACCGAATGCCATGTAAACGTTTTGCCTGATACGGAATTGAATGTTGATAATAAAACCAGGACAATCAGAACGCTTAACAGCAAAGCAATAAATGAAGTAACCAGCGACTCAGTCAAAAACTGGAAGACAATCTGTTTTTTTGTTGACCCTGCTACTTTCCGGATACCGATTTCCTTTGCGCGCCGCGCCGACCTGGCTGTTGTAAGATTCATGTAATTGATACACGCAATGAGCAGCATAAAAAATGCAACGGCGGAAAATATCCAGATATAAGACATGCTTCCAAGTTCCTCAGGTTCTTTTTCGAGATTTGAATGGAGATGTATGTCTGTAATTTTCTGTATTCCGTATCTCATTTTCACATTAAACTGTGCAAAAAGAGAGGCCATGTATTTATCATACATGGGAAGTAACTTCTTTTCAAATGCACCGGCATTAACACCAGGTTTTAAGAGGACATAGGTAAAATTGTTGAAATTTCCCCAGGCGAATTGTCCTGAATTAGCATTTGTATTTCTAAGGATTGTGGAAAGGGAGATGAGCATATCGAAGCGCAGGTGAGTATTTTTTGGTACGTCTTCAATAACTGCTGTTACCTTATATACATCATAAACGGTCTTTAATGTTTTGCCTATTGCGGAATTATTCTTACCGAAATATTTATCAGCCAGCGATTTTGTCAATACAATACTAAATGGTTCATTTAAAGCCGTAGCAGGGTTGCCTTCAATAAATTTATGTGTGAAAACATTAAACATGGTACTGTCGGCATAATAGATCTTTGTTTCGTAAAAATTTCTGTTATCCTGTTTGAACAATGTTCTTTCACGCTGTTGCATGCGAACAAATTCTTCAACTTCCGGGTAATCTTTTTTTAATGTGGGTCCTAACGGCATTTGACTGAGCGTCCAATCGGTATTTTTATCTCTTTCCTGGATGTAAGAATTGATCCTGTAGATTCGGTCAGATTTTTTATGAAAGCGATCATAACTCAATTCATCATTGATATAAAAAATCAGGAACAGGCTGAATGAAATACCGATGGTTAGTCCGAGAACATTCAAAAGACTGAACCATTTATCTTTTTTGAAATTGCGAAACGCAATCAATAATAAGTTCCTGATCACTGTAGTGGCTTTAAATGGTGAAAATAGTCTCCGCGAAAATGAATCAACTGCCAGTTTTAATTGTTACCGGTCATCCAGAATTAACACACATACAGGGTTAGACGATAGGAAGCTGTATTTTGTTACAGGCATTTTTTTTCCACAAGACGCAAAGGCACGAAGCATACAAGTATACAATAATTCTTTGTGCGTCTTTGTGCCTTTGTGCATTGGTGGCATTCTCTAGTCTTCGGCTTTTTCGGTTTTCAGGAAAGCAGCCCTCCGTGGTGCAGGAAAAGGTACATCACCTTTGATGGCATGCCACAGCACGATGTTGAATTCAAGATCGGGAACAGCATCCTCTTTTGACAAATCAAATTTCTCCGATTGTCTTTGCCACTCGTTGAGAGCTATGTTTTTATGATCCAGGTCTATTGAAACTGGCCGCAAAATGTAAGGCGAATTATTCACTGAATTATTAAAGCTTCGCCACATCGGTGTAGCTGCAGCATCGTATTGCGACATGGGTGGAAGTCCGAGTATCAATTCAATGGTTCGAACCATTGAAGTAGTTGAATACATAGTATGATCAACAAAACCTCTTTTCACAAAGCCTCCTGCAACATATGCTGTTGTGCGATGTGCATCTACATGGTCAGAGCCATTCTGGGCATCATCTTCAACGATAAAAACCACGCTTTCATTCCAGATGGAAGAATGACTAAGGTGTTCAATGAACATCCCAACTGCAAGGTCATTGTCGGCAACATGAGCAAAAGGGGTAGGGCGATCTTTTTTTAGTCCTTCTGTATGATCATTCGGGAAACGTAATGTGTTCAGCTGCGGAACCTTGTTAATGGCAAGGAGCGAATCAAAATCTCTTTTCCATTGATAAAATCTTGTGGTGTCCCGGGTTTTCATATCCCAGCCGGTGAAGTAAGGGCAAACATGACCTTCAAGTACTTTAATGTTAGCCTTGTAACCATCTGCAAATTCTCCGTATGTTCGGTAGGTGACACCTTTTCTTTTACACTGGTCCCAGATAAAACCATTCTTGTTATTGGCGATCGCCCTGTTCCCTTCAGCCGCGTAACCTCCTCCACGTCCTCCATAGCTTGTTGGCCATGTTTTTTCAAGATAATCTGTAGCATATGCACCGAGGCTCCAGTTATGTCCATCTGCACTGACTTCTGCATCGCAATAAAAATTATCCAGCAATACAAATTCTTTTGCGAGTGCATGATGGTTTGGTGTAATGTTTTCTCCGAATAAAACAAGTGATGGATCTCCATTGCCTTCTTGTATGTCGCCAAGAACCTGGTCGTAAGTGCGGTTTTCCTTAATGATATAAAATACATGTTTGATCGGGCTGGTTGCATTCACCATTGAAGGAATCGGATTGCCTTTGTCTCCCTGCGCCCACATTTCTTTTTTTCTTGTATACGGAGAATTGCGATACACCTCGCGTGAATAAGTACCCATTTGTTTTGATGAAGGAAAATCAATAATACTCAGCGATCCTGTAAACAGGCCGCCAATGTATTGTCTCGATTGTGCTGTAGTATCGCCTCTCTGGTACCATACACCGCTTCCTTTATCTGTTGGATTGGGGCCATGAGGGTTCGCCATGGAAGAAAATCCTTTTCCGTTTGTGACAAATATTTTTTTCCCGATCACTTTTACATTCGTAGGATACCAGCCAACTGGAATAAATCCAAGAGATCTTCCTGAACCGGGCCACGATACATCGAAAACAGCAAGGCAGTTGTTATCAGCATTGGCAATGAACAATGTTTTGTCATCATCACTCAAGGCCACACCATTTGTTGTAGATCCTGAAAGTGAGCCCGGATACATGGCTGCATCGAGTGTTTCCAGGACCTTTCGTTGCATCACTGCAATGACTGATACGGAATTATCATTGGCGTTCGCTGCAAAAAGATATTTACCACTTTTTGAAAGACATAATTCATTGGGATTGTCACCCACTTTCAGTTCGCCGGTGATTTTCTTATGAAGGGTATTGAAAAAAAGAATTCTGTCGCAACCCCAGCAGCTGATGTACAACTCTTTTTTGTCTTTCGATAACAGGCACGTATATGCTTCACCAGGAAGTGAAACAGAATCAGATACCTGGTTATTGCGAAGATTCACCAGGTAAAGCTTTTTGTTTTCCCGTGTTACGACATACATTGTTTTTTGCGTTTCATCAATATCAAAGCCTGCAGGGGAAAGATTATAGGGCCATTTCGGACCGAGTACGATGCTGTCTGATAATTGTAAATGTTTATTTACAATATTGTATTTCAGTATCCAATTATCATTGCCTCCTGATGCATAAAGCACCTGGTCGTTATTGCTGAATTTGAGTCCATACCAACTCTTGGGAATTGTAATTTTGTCAAGCACTTTTTCATTTATAGCATCAATCAGGTCGAGTGTTTGCGTGCTTTGTCCATTATTCGTAACCGCAATCAATTTTTTTGATGCAGACACAACCATATTTAGGGGAAGGTCACCAAGAGGAAGGCTTCTTCCTGCAGGAGACAGGCTCCAGCCATTGGGAAGAAGTACAGTTGAATCCTTTTTGCCTGGTGTCTGGATAGTTTGTGCAGAGGATTGAATGAACATCAAAGCTATCGCGGATACGAACAGATTTCTCATGTGAAAAAGATTAGAGTAAGTCAAAAGTAAAGAATTCGAACCACCGGAAACCTGTTGACGTGGTCAATTGAATCAGACCAACAGGGTAGCCCCTCGGCAAGGTTTTATATAGAGTAATATTTTTCTACCGATAGGTAGCCTCTCCGCGCCATAATTTTTTAGATTGATGTCTGCCAACAGGTAAAATCAATAACCTTCCCCGATGGGTCTGCCGATGAAATTCAAAGTTTATATAACAAAAGGGGACCCGTCAGTTTAGGATAAATTTGATGATTAGCTCCTTAATACCGACGGGTTCCCTGATATTTTTTTTATTCGTAGTCTCCGCTGGGGAGACCCGTCGGGGAAAATAGACGATTTTAAATTTTATTCAACTCAGATAGGTAGCCTCTCCTGGCCAGTATTTCCATAAAAGCGTTGCTCCTACGAAGCAAAATGTATTTGCGGGGGAACTTATTGTACCAACACGGTAGCTTCTTTGGGGTAATGTCATTAAGTTAAGAATGATTGTTTCATCAAA
>JBJMLW010000206.1:0-4158 GCA_045805105.1 Flavisolibacter sp.
AAAAAGGCCGGATAGAAATCCAGCCTCGTGTAAAATCCAATATCCTATGAAAAACCGAGACAAAGATGGGGGGTTCTGTCGGAATTTCAAAACTTATTTTAATTTATTTTTTTGGCACGGATAAGTGAAAATGAATGAGTTGTGTTGATTAAACACATTTATGGTGCAAACTCCTCAATACGGGGCATGTTGTACGCATAACAATTTATTTTTTTAGATACATAACTTCTTTTACCAGTTTTACTGTTCGCGGCACATCGGGTAATGCAGCTGCAACAAGGTTTGGAGCATAGTGAAGTGGTGCATCAGCAGCCGTAATTCTTCGAATAGGAGCATCGAGGTAATCAAATCCTTCTTTTTGAATAACATAAGAGATCTCGGATGATATAGATGCATATGGCCATTCTTCTTCAACAATAACGAGCCTGTTTGTTTTCTTTACACTTTCAAGTATAGTCATCCAGTCAAGTGGTCTGATTGTTCTAAGGTCGATTACTTCAGCACTAATACCTTCCTTTTCGAGTTCTGTTGCTGCACCAAGTGCAACCTTCATCATCTTATTGAAAGAAACAATGGTTACATCGCTACCCTGCTTTTTTACATCAGCCTTGCCTAATTCAATATAATATTCTTCATCAGGAATCTCACTTTTATCACCATACATTACTTCGCTTTCCATAAAGATCACAGGGTCTTCTTCATAACGGATTGCCTGTTTCAATAAACCTTTCGCATCATAACCATTACTTACTGAAACCACTTTCAGGCCCGGAATATTCGAATAAAGGGATTCAAATGCAGTAGAGTGTTGTGCACCTAATTGACCGGCTGAACCGTTTGGTCCTCGAAAAACTATAGGACAGGAAATCTGTCCGCCGCTCATCGCAAGCATTTTTGATGCTGTATTCAGGATCTGGTCAAGTGCAAGCACGGCAAAATTCCAGGTCATGAATTCCACAATGGGCCGCAAACCATTTTGTGCGGCGCCCACACCTACAGCCGCAAAACCAAGTTCTGATATTGGAGTATCAATTATCCTGCGCGGACCAAATTCTGCCAGCATTCCCTGACTTACTTTATAGGCACCATTATATTCAGCTACTTCTTCACCCATCAGGAATACACGGTCATCCCGGCGCATTTCTTCATTCATGGCTTCACGGATGGCTTCGCGGAAAGGAATTTGTCTCATGAAAAGATTTTAATAAGCGGGCAAATTTAGCTGAGAGACTGCATAAAACCTGAAAACTTCAGGGTTGTTTGGAACATTCTATGGCAAGTCTGGCCAGAGAAGTATCATAACGCATGAAATGCGCATCACGCCTGTCCGGATATTTTACAATGATTTTTTCCAGCATGCACTGGCAATAATTTTTAGCTTTTTCTTTCCCCATGTCAGTCACGGAACCACCTTGCATACACCCGGAAATAAATTCTGCCCGGTCTTTATCTGACCATTTTGTTTTACATGATATAAATATTGAAACAGAAACCAGGATGATAGAAATTTTTAAAGTAACCATTAATAAATTGGATTATGGCTGATAATTTGTAAAACTAGGACATGGATTGGACACAAATTATTGGCCTGGCAGCGGGAATCTTTACCGCCAGTTCACTGTTACCTCAGGTGTTTAAAACTTTAAAGGAAAAAAAAGCTGATGAAGTATCACTGGCGATGCTTTTTGTATTACAGGGAGGACTCATACTCTGGATCGTATATGGAATCCGCAGAACTGATTTTCCAATTATTGCCACCAACTGTTTTTCATTGCTTGTAAATATTACGATGGTAATTCTGAGGATACGCTACCAAAGAAAATAACATTAAACTTTTTCAATGATCATTGCACTGGCACCACCTCCGCCATTGCAAATAGCCGCGCCTCCTATCTTTCCCTGGTTCTGTTGAAGTACACTGATCAGGCTTACAATTATTCTTGCACCGCTGCATCCAAGAGGATGACCAAGCGACACAGCTCCGCCATTTACATTCACTTTTGCAGGATCAAGATTCATTTTTTTTGTATTTACAATACCTACAATACTAAATGCTTCATTTAATTCAATAAAATCCAGTTGATCAACTGAAAGACCTGCCTTTTTAGCTGCTTTTGGTAATGCAATGCTTGGGGTTGTAGTAAACCATGTAGGTTCCTGTTCTGCATCAGCATAACTACGGATGATTGCAATAGGTTTTATTCCAAGCTGATCTGCTTTTTCTTTACTCATCAGAACAACTGCTGCAGCACCATCGTTCATTGTAGAAGCATTGGCGGCTGTTACTGTGCCTTCTTTTCCAAATGCCGGTTTAAGTGATGCAATTTTATCAAACTTTACATTCCAGGGTTCTTCATCTTTATCAAAAAGTACAGGCTCACCTTTTCTCGATGGAATTTCAACTGGAATAATTTCAGTTTTAAATTTGCCCTTTTCCCATGCCGACTGGCTCCTCCTGTAACTTTCAATTGCAAAGGCATCCTGTTCTTCACGGCTTACAAGATTTTCCGATGCACAGATGTCAGCAGCGCATCCCATTGCAAAGCTGCTGTAACAATCTGTGAGACCGTCTTTTTGCAATCCATCCTGCATGGGAGCATTTCCATATTTATTTCCCCATCTCATATTTTCAACATAAAATGGAACAGCACTCATATTTTCCATTCCTCCGGCTACAACTATATCACTGTCTCCAAGTAAAATACTTTGTACGCCCTGTGCAATGGCCTTCATTCCGCTTGCACAAACCTTATTCACTGTAGTGCATATTACTTTATCTGGTAGTCCTGCAAATTTTGCAGCTTGTCGTGCCGGTGCTTGTCCCAGGTTTGCCTGTAGCACACATCCCATAAGCACTTCATCAACCATGTCTGGTTTTATACCTGCTCTTTCAATTGCGCCACGGATCGCAAATGCTCCAAGCCTGGGCGCAGGAATATCTTTTAAAACACCGCCAAATGAACCCATTGGTGTTCTCACAGCAGAAACGATATAAACTGTTTTATTCATAGTGGTTAATTGCGCCGCAAAGATAAGATGATTGACACCATTGTCCACGGTCCACAGACCGTAGTCCTCAGATGATTTCAGAAAGTATAAGAATTATTTTTTTGAGTTTGTTTTACTGTAGTCTGTGGTCTGTGGACCGTTGACTGCCCTATTTTTGTAAAAACAACCCTTGGATATAATCAAACACCACCATCTTATCATTATTGGCGGTGGCCCAATTGGAATAGCATGCGCACTTGAGGCTAAAAAACATTCAGTTGATTACCTGATCATTGAAAAAGGTCCTCTCGTCAATTCGCTTTATAAGTACCCCGTAAACATGACGTTCTTCTCCACGTCTGAAAGGCTGGAAATTGGAAATGTTCCATTTGTTTCAACGCATGCAAAACCAACCCGGAGTGAAGCACTTGAATATTACCGTAGGGTAGCAAAAGACAATTCGATCCTGATACATCTGTTTGAAAAAGTACTGGAGGTAAAATCTGCAGACGCAGCAGAAAAGTCAAAAGCAAAGAAAAAAAATTCTACCTCCCAGGTTTCACCCCAGGCACTTTATCATGTAATTACTACAAAAACGGAATACAGCGCACAATGCATTATCATAGCTACCGGATTTTATGATATTCCATATCTGCTGAACGTACCAGGAGAATCTTTGCCGAAAGTGAAACATTATTATGATGATCCGCACTTCTATGCTTTTCAGAAAGTTTTGGTTGTTGGCTCTCAGAACTCTGCTGTAGATGCAGCGCTGGAAACGTGGAGAAAAGGTGCTGAAGTGACTATGGTGATAAGAGGACCTGAAATTGGAAAAAGGGTGAAGTATTGGGTAAGGCCTGATATTGAAAACCGTATAAAGGAAGGTTCCATAAAGGCGTATTTTAATTCATTTGTTTCTGCCGTGCGGGAAGGTGAGGTGGAAATAAAAACTGTTGATGGCACTGTAATTATACCGAATGACTGGGTATTATCAATGACAGGTTATCAACCCGACCTTCCATTCCTGAAAAAAACAGGCATACAATTATGTGATGATGAATCGTGTAAGCCGGCCTATGATGAGAAGACACATGAAACCAATCTGAAGAATATCTATCTGGCCGGTGTCATTTGCGGAGGCATGAATACACACCGGCTTTTTATTGAAAA
>JBJMLW010000207.1:0-3516 GCA_045805105.1 Flavisolibacter sp.
AAAGGATTTTATCATTACGCAGGCTCCACGAAAAGATGTACCTGCCCTTGTAAAAGCTTCAGACATCAATATTTCATTTATAAAGCCCGTATTTTCCAAAATATCGAGTTCGCCAACAAAACTGGGAGAAGTTCTTTCGATGGGAATACCTGTGATTTGTAACAGCGGTGTTGGCGATGTAAAACAGATAGTTGAAAATGCAGATGCCGGTTACGTAATAGACAATTTTGAAAAAGAAGATTTTGAAAAGGCAATCATGGCAATACCGCGTTTGATGGAAAAAGATCCATCATCCATCAGGAATGCCATTGAAAATATTTATAGTCTTGATAAAGGAATTCAATCCTATTTATCCGCTTACAGGAAAGTATTAAGAAAAGAAAATGAACTTTTGCCTGAGGGTGAATTTAACTAACAGAGATCCGGTATCCAATGCACCCGAATAAAAAAATTAAAAAAGTCCTGGTTCTTTGTCCCAGCCCAAGAGGAACAGCTGCTACCCAGAGATTGAAGTACGAGCAGTATTTTGATTCGCTGGAAAAAGAAGGTTTCCGTTTTACGATATCAAGTTTTCAAAGCAGCAGGTTCTGGAATATCATTTATAAAAAGGGACGTGTGGCTGAAAAGATATTCTGGATCATGGTAGGATATCTCCGCCGGTGCTTTGATCTGTTCCGCGCTCCGTTTTATGATGCAGTTTTCATTTCATTGTGGGTAACACCTGTTGGAATTCCTTTGTTTGAAAGACTTTTATTTTTCTTCAATAAAAAAGTTATCTATGACCTGGACGATATGATCTTCCTGAACAAGGTGGAACATACGAAAAGCAGGATCATTGATAAAATTAAAGGAAAGAAGAAGCCGCTTGTACTGATGAAAAAGTCTGCTTATGTAATTGTATGCACACCAAAGCTGGAAGAGATTGCACTTGCACTTAATGAAAAGAAACAGGTGGTTGACATTTCATCTACTTTCGATACTGAAAGATTTTATCCGGTGTCATCATATGAAAAACATGAAGTGACATCAATCGGGTGGACGGGCACGCATAGCACCATACCATTTCTTCAGACGCTGGAACCTGTTTTGCAACGGGTGAGTAAACAAAGGAAAATAAAGCTCATTGTAATTGCTGATAAAGAATACAGGATGCCTGGAGTAGAAACGGAATTCATTCGTTGGTCAAAAGAAAATGAAGTGACGGATTTACACCGGTTCGAAATCGGGCTGTATCCTATTCCAGCCAATGAATGGTCGCTTGGAAAAAGCAGCCTGAAAGCACTTACCTACATGGCCATTGCCATTCCCGCTGTAGCAACTGCATATGGAACAAATTTCCGGATCATTGAAAATGGTGTGAATGGCGTTCTTGTCAGTACAGATGCAGAATGGGTAGAAAAGATTATTGAACTGATAGATGATCCTGAATTGCGGAGGAGGATTGGACTTGCCGGAAGAAAAAGGGTGGAGGATTTATTTTCATTGAAAGCAAATTTTCCCAAATATTTGCAGGTTTTTAAAACTGTAACAAATTAATATGCCTAAGAAAATCTACATGGCTGGCGTTGGTGGTATGCTTGGAGAAGGATTCTATACCATTTTCAAAAATGACTATGAACTCAAATGCACGGATATTGATGTAAATGAACCGTGGCTTTCGTACCTCGATTTCAGGGATTATGAATCATACAAAAAAGATGTTCTTGCATTCAAACCTGATTACCTTTTTCATATCGGTGCCCATACAAGCCTGGAGTATTGCGACCAACACCCCGACGAAGCGTATGCAACCAATACGATTGCTGTAGAGAATGCAGTTTTCATCGCAAACCAGTTAAAAATTCCACTGCTGTACATCAGTACCGCAGGTATTTTCGATGGTAAACAGGATACCTACGACGACTGGGATATGCCGAATCCTCTTGGGCACTATGCGCGAAGCAAGTATGCAGGGGAATTATTTGTGAAGCAAACCTGTGAGCGATATCTCGTATGCCGCGCCGGTTGGATGATGGGGGCAGGACCTAAAAAAGATAAAAAATTTATCCAGAAGATCATGGCCCAGATCAAATCAGGCACAAAGGAATTACATGTTGTAGATGATAAACTTGGAACGCCTACCTATACCCATGATTTTGCCCGAAACGTGAAATACCTGCTTGAAAAAGAATACTGGGGTTTGTACAATATGGTATGCGGCGGCATTACAGGAAGGCTGGAAGTTGCACAGGAGCTTGTTCGTCTTATAGGACTGAAAGACAAAATCAAAGTAACGCCGGTATCATCAGACTACTTTAAACAAACCTATTTTTCTCAAAGGCCTGCTTCCGAACGATTGATCAATAAAAAACTCGATCTGCGCAAAGCCAATGTAATGCGCGACTGGGAAACATGTTTGAAAGAATATCTGGATACTTATTATAAAGGATACTTATAAAGTCAAAAGTCAAAATTAAAAAGTCAAAAATTTAGATCAGTCTTTCCTTTGTGATTCTTTGTGTCTTTGAGCCCTGATTTCCACAAGACACTTAGAAGGCATGAGAATACAGTGAACGTTGAACTGAGGTTTTTGAATTTTGATTTTTGACTTTTTAATTTAAAACGCTGCTACTTTCTCCACCACCTTCTCCTTCCCTTTATTCCCTCTCAATTTATCCAGCACCATCTTCGATCGTTTTTCAACAAGTAAATACTGTAAGTAAGCAATCCCGAGACAAAAGAAAACGCATGGAATAAAAACGACACTGCTATAAATATAAGGTGGCTCTGCAGGTGTAATCATGAAGAACAGCATCATGTACAGGTAAACTGTAGGCAGGTGTGTGATATATAAAGTATAACTGAATCTTCCTACGCCAATCAGCCATTTGATCTGCAGGTTGTTCGACAACAAATAAATGATCAGTATCATGCTCATTACAGCCGCCATGAAAGAAGGTATGGTTTCATCGGTGATAATGAGACTCACCCAGATCATTGCGAAAAAAATTCCGATTGCGATCAGTGGAGCCTTGTACGTTTTAAAGATTTTCAGTTTTTCTAATGCCCGGTCGAAGTTATCATACAGTGCTACCCCAATGGCAAAGAAAATATTGAAGTACATAAAATTGTGAACAATGGTATTCGGCTTCCAATTGAAGTGAGAAAAGGCCATTGCTGCCAGGAAGAGAATGATGCTCGAAATGAAGTAGATTTTTTTGTTGCGGAAAACGTATGGTGCCAGCAGGTAAAAGATGACTTCCATCGTAAGCGACCAGAAAGGCCGGAGAATACCATCCAGCTGCGGCAGGTAAAAGAGATTTTGTAAAATAACTTTCCAGTTATACAACTGGTTGGAATCTTTTAACCTGTCAAGATTTGGAGTAGCATAGGTGCCATCAGTAAGTTGGGGCATCAACCACCTGATAATACCAAAAACAAGCATTGCCCACAACAGCGCAGTAATATAGGGAGGATACAGCCTGATGAATCTTCTTTTATAAAAAGGTCCGGCATCTTTGTTCTTCCTGAGGCTGT
>JBJMLW010000208.1:0-3692 GCA_045805105.1 Flavisolibacter sp.
GACGATCCATTCCAGCATATTGCTGTTGCGGTATTGAAGGATGTCTTTGAATAATTCAAGGTTATCCTTAATGATCTGGAGGCCTTCTGAAATATTTCTGAATCTTTCCTGAATGTCGAAAGTTCGCTTGAGCTCTACATCAATTTTATTCAGCATTTCATTTTCCCAGGTTTCAGGTGGGGAATCGAAGATGTAAAGGTTTTCTGCAATCCTGTTTTTCAGTATCAGTGTTTTGCCGATATATTTTTTCAATTTAGTTCCTGAAATATCGAGCCTTCCTCTTTTTTCGAGGATTTGTGTATGATAATTTGTTTCTTCCAGTAGCCTGTTGGTGAGTTCAAGGTAATAATCAAGTGAAACCGATTGCGAAACATTAAGCATGATCAGCCGAAGCGTATCTACATCGGAAGTCACAATATCAATCTTATTATACCCGATTTTGTTTTCACGTGCATTGGTTTCGATCTGGAACTGTTCGCTCAGGCTGGCTTCAAAAAGGTTTCTGCAATATGGGGCGATCAGTTGAAGAAACGCGGAAATGCGGATGGAATCATAATTCAGAAAACAAACGACACCATATTTAAAAACATAAATAAACTGTTCAGATTCGATTCTGTAAAAGAGCTCCTCTGTATCGCTATAATTTAAATCTGCCTTAAACGTTGCCTTGAAAGCTTTAATATCAATACTGTCCGAGATTTGATATGATAATACCTGCATCCTCCTTCGTTGATGTGTGAAGGTACTTGAGAATTGAAAATCCGGAATGATAATTGAAAATTCAATGGCACATCAGAAAATATCGCTCCAGCTAAACATCTTCGCGGCTCCTGAACTTCATACCAGACTTGATATTAATTTCAATAACATCGCCAAGTTCGTCAACCAGTCCCTGTAATTCTGAACTTCCTTTCCACGAGCGTACACCTTTTGTAAGTGTAATAACAGGAGGCGGCTGTAGTTGGGGATTACCATCATAACGTCTCATTGAAGCTGTATAGACGCCTTCACATTCCTCTGTAATCACATACAGAGCGAACGCATCTTTGTGTAATATCAATGCTTTAATTTCCATGCCTGATAAATAAGCAACAAACAGCATGCCTTTCAACAGGAAACATCCATGGTTTTACGGATTTTTTTAAGACTATATTAATGCCAAATACATGTTAACTGAAACCGTACTCGGCTTTATTATGAGTAAAAAAGGCGCGGCTTTTGCATAGTGCGCTTTGATTTGAAGCCTTCTCTAAAAAATATAATCCTCTTTGTTGATGATGATCCGGATGACCTGGAATTCTATGGTGAGAGTATGATGAATGCTCACGCCGGACTATTGATAAGGGAAGCGCGTAGTGGTATTCTTGCCCTGGAATATCTACGTAAAGCAAAGGAGGCAGATGAACTTCCCTGTCTTATTGTTCTTGATGTGAATATGCCTGTTATGAGTGGGAAGGACACACTTCTGGAAATCAAAAAGGATAAAGTCCTGGCTGAGATACCGGTTGTGATCTTTTCTACAGCCAGCAATCCACGCGAAAAAGAATATTTCAACGAACATGAAGTAGCCTTCTTTACAAAGCCTTGCACATTTTCCGAAATGGAAAGCATGACTAAACAGCTATTGAATTATTGCGCCTTTCCCATTTCAAAAGTTCAACACAGCTAATCAACGCGATTTTTCTGTCAATATGACAATTTCATAAAACTGGAACACGCATTGATCAACAAGCGTATCCCCAAAAATCATTACTTATACATATGGTACAGGAGAAAGGAAGCATATCCATACATACGGAGAACATTTTTCCGATAATCAAGAAATTTTTATACTCAGACAATGAAATCTTCCTGCGTGAACTTGTAAGCAATGCCGTAGACGCCACGCAGAAAATAAAAAGGCTGTCCGCACTTGGTCAATATAACCAGGATCTTGGAGATCTTACCATTCAGGTAGCCGTTGATGAAGCAGCTAAAACCATAACCATTTCTGATAAAGGACTGGGAATGACTGCGGAGGAGATTAAAAAATATATTAACCAGATCGCTTTTTCAGGTGCCACTGAATTCATGGAAAAATTCCGTGAAGCGAATGATGCCAATGAAATCATTGGCCGTTTCGGACTGGGTTTCTATTCTTCATTTATGGTTGCTGATAAAGTGGAAATCCAAACATTGTCTTACCTGGAAGGTGCAGAACCAGCAAGGTGGATATGTGATGGCAGTACAGAATTCGAGATAACAGAAGGAAATAAGACAAGCCGTGGAACAAATGTCATCCTTTATATCAATTCTGAAAGTGAAGAATTTCTCCAGAAATCCAGGATACAGGAAATCCTGGATAAATATGCCCGCTTTCTTCCGGTTCCCATTCAGTTTGGAATGAAGAAAGAAACAGTAGAAGACACTGAAGCGGTATCTACTGATGAAAAAGAGGAAGCATCCAAATATAAAACCATTGATGTTCCGAATATTATCAATGACACGAATCCTATCTGGACAAAACAGCCTTCGGAACTTACAGATGAAGATTACCTGAAATTTTATAGGGAATTATATCCCATGTCTGAAGAACCATTGTTCTGGATACACCTGAATGTAGATTATCCCTTTAACCTGACAGGCGTACTTTATTTTCCAAAACTGAAAAATGATTTTGAGATACAGCGTAACAAGATCAAACTCTTTTCGCGACAGGTTTTTATAACTGATGAAGTGAAGGATATTGTTCCTGAATTTTTAATGCTGCTTCATGGGGTTATTGATTCACCGGACATTCCATTAAATGTAAGTCGTTCATTTTTACAGGCTGACAGTAATGTAAAAAAGATCAATAGTTACATTTCAAGGAAAGTTGCTGACAAGCTCAATGAATTATTCAGGAAAGACAGGAAATCTTATGAAGAAAAATGGAACGATATAGGCTTATTTGTAAAGTATGGCGCAATCAGTGATGAAAAATTTTATGAGAAAGCAAAGGATTTTCTTTTACTGACCAATACCGCCAAAGATCATTTTACACTGGAAGAATACCAGGCAAAGGTGAAAGATTTCCAGACAGACAAAAACGGAACAATTGTTTATTTATATACTATTGATGCTGAAAGGCAGGATGCATTTGTAAAATCAGCACAAAAAAGAAATTATGATGTGCTGGTGATGAACTCACCTATCGATAATCACTTCCTTCAGCACCTTGAAATGAAACTTGAAAAAGTTTCTTTTAAAAGAGTAGATGCTGATGTTCTCGACAAACTGATTCAGAAAGAAGCTTCGTCCAAACATGAACTCACAGAAGATGAAACAAAGAATCTTAAGGAAGTTTTTGAAAAGGCAATCAATAATCCAACAATGAAAGTGGAAGTAGAAAGCCTTTCAGCAGAAGAGCTTCCGGTGACGATTACAATGGAAGAGTGGATGCGCCGTATGAAGGATATGGCACGTATGGGAGGTGGAGGAATGAGTTTTTATGGATCACTTCCCGATTCCTATAAAGTATCGGTAAATGGCAATCATCCATTAACTACAAAAATTCTGAAAGCAGAAGGTGACCAGCAGACTATCCTGGCTAAACAGGCGTTTGACCTGGCATTACTTTCACAGGGAATGTTGAAAGGCGCTGACCTTACAGCCTTTGTTGAACGAAGCGTGAAAGTGGTTACCGAAGATTAATAGAAGGTAAAGCATGAATA
>JBJMLW010000209.1:0-3758 GCA_045805105.1 Flavisolibacter sp.
CACAGGTTTATGAATATATCAAACATGCCAAAGATTTCGGAATTGAAGCAACGGGTACGCAGGATTTTCCTGCGGTGGTAAAGAGAAGCCGTGGTGTTGCAGACAAAATGAGTAAGGGAGTTCAATTCCTGATGAGGAAAAACAAGATCGATGTCATTAATGGTTTTGCAAAAATTACGGGGAAGGGCAAATTGGAAGTTACAGGATCCGATAATAGCAAACAGACCGTTGAGGCAAAACATATCATCATAGCTACCGGTGGCAGAAGCAGGCAATTACCCTCAATGCCAATTGATGGGAAAAAAATTATTGGTTACCGTGAAGCCATGGTTCTTCCACAACAACCCAAATCTATGATTGTAGTGGGTAGCGGTGCCATAGGAGTTGAATTCGGATATTTTTATAATAGTATGGGCACAAAAGTTACCATTGTTGAATTCCTGCCACGCGTTGTTCCAGTGGAAGATGAAGACATTTCCAAAGAGCTTGAAAAAAACTTTAAAAAACAGGGAATTGATATTTTGACTTCTTCTGAAGTAACAAAAGTTGATACATCTGGTAATGGCGTGAGGGCTACCGTAAAGACTGCTAACGGTGAAGTAACCCTTGAAGCAGATGTTCTTTTAAGTGCTGTGGGTGTTTCTGCCAATACAGAAGGTATTGGCCTTGAACAAATGGGCATCAAAACAGATAAGGGTCTCATCACTGTTGACAAATATTATCAAACCTCGGTTCCCGGCTTTTATGCTATTGGAGATTGTGTTCCGGGACAAGCGCTTGCCCACGTTGCTTCCAAGGAAGGAATCATCTGTGTGGAAAGCATCGGTTATAATGAAAAAAAATACCAGCACCAGCCAGAACCCCTTGATTATGGAAATGTACCAGGATGTACTTATTGCTCGCCGGAGATCGCTTCTGTTGGCCTGACAGAAAAGAAAGCAAAAGAAAATGGATATGAAGTAAAGGTTGGAAAATTTCCACTTAGCGCATCCGGCAAAGCTTCAGCTGCCGGACATATGGAAGGGTTCATCAAAGTGGTGTTTGATGCGAAATATGGAGAATGGCTGGGCACTCACATGATCGGTTATAATGTAACTGAAATAATTGCAGAAACTGTTGTAGCGCGAAAGCTTGAAACAACTTACCATGAAGTGCTGAACAGCATTCACCCCCATCCTACCATCAGTGAAAGCATCAAGGATGCTATTGAGGTGGCTTACGGAGAGGCGATTCACTTGTAATAGTGTTTATTCATCAGACCTGATTTATTTTAAATAATTCGGAATTGGGAATTCGGCAGGTACGAATTCCCAATTTCTATTCTATTTCTTCCCAAGCAGCGAATTCCCCTTTTAATCGCTCTTCAAATAGGCCACCTAGTCTATGAAAAAATTTATTGTAACTGCAATTCTGTTTCATTTTTTCCTGTTTGTATACAGCCAGGAAAAAACCATACGTCCTTATGTTAATTTAAAATGGGCACCTGCCGGTTTATATCTCGGCAACCTGAGTTTGCAGGGTGAATATAATTTCGGTAAAAACTCGCTTACAGCAAAAATCGGGATACCTCTAAATCACCAGCACACATTTTCATACGATGGCAAGGATGCCCTGTTTGATATGAAAGCGACCTGTTTTCAAACCGGGTACAGGCATTACCTATCGAAAAAGAAAATGCAGGGAGCATATGTTGAACCGTACTTCAAATACCTTCATCACATTAGTGAAGGATATGGCGATGCCGTACTTGATGGTGAAAAAGTGCGGATGAATTTTACAAATGATTTTAATAGTGTGGGTGTAGGTGTTCAGATGGGTGTTCAGTTTTTGATCAGCAGGAAAATCGTAATTGATTTTTATTTCTTCGGTCCTGAAATCAATTCTGCAACCAATAATTTTAAAGCAGTTGAAGTATCAAATGTTGCTCCCTGGAATTCAGCCGACGCCTACCAGGCAGAACAGGATGTTCGGGCTTTCATCCAGAAATTTCCTTTCATTCGTCATAACATGGATGTGATGGTGGATAGTGATAATAAAACAGTTCGTGCCGATTTCAAAGGCCCTCTTCCTGGTTATAGAATCGGGTTATCATTTGGATTTGCATTTTAGAGATAAAGAACACGAATGATAATGATCGTTATAATTTGTTACGAATTATCTTCTACTTTATTATAGAAAAAAATCTGTGTTCATCATCATCATAATCCGTGTACGTTCTATTAATTAGCGAATACTTTTTTCAGGATGTCTGATGTTCTGGCCATTGGATCTTTCCTGATTTTTTGTTCTTCAAGTGAAACCTTCTGAAACATACCTTCAAGTGCTTTTTCTGTAACATAGGCTGCGAGGTCTGGATTCACTTTATCAGTAGTGAATTTGTTATAGGTAGTAAATACCGCATTCCAGTATTTGGTAGCATTCACCTTGGTGAGTGAAGCATCAATAACAGGACGGAACGCTTCAGTAAGAGAATTTGTTGTTTTGTCTTTAAGATAAGTTGTCGCTGCGAAGTCACTCCCCTTCAGTATGCCAATGGCATCGCCAATACTCATTTGCCTGATGGCATTGATAAAGATTGGTGCTGCACTCTTTGAAGCATCTTCTGCGGCACGGTTCATTGATAGAATGGCATCATCAACAAGTTTTCCCATTCCCATGCTGCGTAATTTTTTCTCTGCCTTTACTGCTTCAGCAGGCATCAGAATTTTTACAGCAGCATCTTTGAAAAATCCATCTGCAGCAGAAAGTTTTTGAGAAGCATTATTAGTACCAACATTCAAAGCTTCTTTTAATCCACTTACAATTTCATCGTTGGATAAACCAGTCTTGCCTGTGTTTTTAATCAATTTCTCTACGGCGCTTTTGCCAGAAGTATCTTTTTTGAGAATGTTTTTAAAACTCTGTGCCTGTGAGGAAAACTGAAGAAGTACTGCACTTATAAGTAAAAATCCTGTTCTTTTCATAGTTTGGGTTTGTAAGTGTAAAATAAGGCGGACAAACTTAAAGCTCAGTTAAATTAAGTTTATTTTCATTTAAAATTTATTGATGCCGAGCATCTGGGAAAAGGAGACCTGGTTTGAAGTTCAGGATGTTATTATTGCAGGCAGCGGATTCACAGGTCTGTGGTCAGCTTTATACTTGAAAAAGTCAAACCCCGATTTAAAGGTCACAGTGATTGACAGTGGCTGGATACCAGCTGGTGCCAGTACAAGGAATGCAGGTATTGCATGTTTTGGAAGCCTGAGTGAAGTGGTTTTTGATGCCAGTGTTATGGGAACAGACAAGATGTTATGGCTTGTTGAAATGCGTTATAAAGGGCTGGAAAGAATCAGGAAATATTTTAAAAAATCGGAAATAGATTTTGATTTCTGTGGTGGATATGAACTATATGACTATTCAGATAAGGTAACTACAGAACAGCTCCGGCATAACATTGAATATATCAATTCACTTTTTAAATCCATAACAGGTGTAAAAAATACTTACCGGCTTTCAGATAAGAAAATAAAATCCTTCGGCTTTGGTAATACAAAACACCTTGTAAAAAATATTCTCGAAGGCTGCCTTCACCCTGGTAAACTTTTACATGCGCTTTTATCAGAAGTTCAGGGAATGGGTGTGAAGGTTCTCAGTAGTACTGAAATAAGATCGTATGAAGTGATACAAGAACTGGTTCATATAGATACTGATCATGCATTTACATTCAAAGCAAAACAGTTTCTCATTTGCACGAATGCTTTTACAAAAAACATTGTTCC